>DUQS01000017.1 GCA_012837685.1 Bacteroidales bacterium | reverse complement strand
CATAAAAAATCATTTTATTTGCACATAAAAGAGTGTGAATTTAGATATAATTACAGAAATCAAAATATTTATGTAATTTTGTTGAATAGTATGAGAAAAAACAAACTTAACTAATCTTGAACCTAAAATAATTTATAAGTAATTGATTTTTAATTATTTATCCCCTCCTTTTTTTAAAAAAAATGATATGGGGAGGGTATGTGGTTATGCGTTTTCGATTCTAATTAACGCCACAAATGTAGAAAAAACTTTTGAAACAAAAAAATGAAAAAAATAGTGGTATCGGCAACGAATAATGTGAATTTTTGGCAAAGAAATGTTGAAGTCGCATAAAAAAACTATCTTTGTAAAAAAATAGTTTGATAATGAGTTCGGGAAGAAAAAAACGCGTATTAATGGCTATGAGTGGCGGCATTGATAGCACTGTGGCAGCTATGCTGCTGCAAGAGCAAGGCTACGAATTGGTGGGCGTTACTTTCCGAACGTTCGATATTGATTTGGCAAATGAGAAAGGCAGTTGTGGTGGAGACACCATTTTAGAGGCGAAGCAAAATGCCGAACGAATGGGTTTTGAGCATCATATTGTCGATTATCGGGAGAAGTTTCGGGCAACGGTTATCCAAAATTTCATGGATGAATATATGCGTGGGCGCACGCCAAATCCGTGTGTATTGTGCAATTCGCACATCAAATGGGGGGCATTGATGAACAAGGCAGCAGAATTGCAGTGCGATTTTATTGCTACGGGACATTATGCTCGCATTGAACATGACGGTGGACGTTATTTTTTGGCTGTGGCTGCCGATACGCGCAAAGACCAAACCTATTTTTTGTGGCAGTTGATGCAGAAAAATTTGGCGCATACGTTGTTTCCGCTGGGCGATTTTACCAAACAGGAAGTGCGACAAATGGCGTTCGACCGTGGCTACGCAAAACTGTCGAAAAAAGCCGAAAGTCAAGAAATTTGCTTTGTGCCAAACGACGATTATCGGACTTTTTTAGCACAAAACGTTCCCGATTTTAATCAAAAATGTCGTGTCGGCAATTTTGTCGATGAGTCGGGGAAGCCGATAGGCAAGCATCAAGGTTTTCCAAATTATACTATTGGACAGCGCAAAGGTTTGCAGGTAGCGTTTGGCTCGCCACGCTATGTTACTGCTATTGATGCCGTCAAAAACGAAGTTACGTTGGGCGAGCGCGACGATTTATTTACGTCCGTTCTTGAAGCCGACGGTTGCAATTTAGTCGATGAAACTTTGTTGCAAAGCGATAGTCGTGTGTTGGCGCGTATTCGCTATAAAACTACCGCAGTGGAGGCAACGGCTACTTATGCCAACGGCATTTTGCGGTTGGTGTTCGATAAACCTGTTTGGGGCGTAACGCCCGGGCAGTCACTGGTATTGTACCGAAATAATCGTTTGTTAGGAGGAGGATTTATTCGATGAAAAGAAATGTAGTGATTGGTTGTTTCTTGTTTGTAGTGACGGTTTGTTTTTCGCAAGCCTACTTTTTTGTACGTTTTTCGGACAAGGGAAATCCTTGTGCTTATACCGTAGAAAATCCTTGCGATTTTTTATCTAATCGGGCAATAGAACGCCGTGTGGCGCACGGTATAGTCATTGACAGTACCGATTTTCCTGTACATGCAGCTTATTTGGATGCGATACAGAGCTTGGGCTTGACGCTAAAACATACGTCTCGGTGGCTTAATGGTGCTACGTTTTTGGCAACGGACACTTCGGTAATGGCACAAGTGCGCGCATTGCCGTTTGTGGTTTATACACAATGTACAAAAAAATTGTCCGGTGGCAAGCGAAAAATTTCTGATAAATTGGCGTTTACAAAAGGAAACCACGGCACAGCAACAACTCAAATAGAGATGTTGCGAATTGATTCGCTTCATGCGTTGAATTTTAAAGGCGACAATATACATATAGCAGTTATTGATGCCGGTTTTTACAAATTAGATACAAACCCCGGTTTCGAGCGGTTTCGCAGCAATGGGCAATTGCTTGGAGTGCGCGATTTTGTGGGTGATTCGATTGATATTTACAAAGCCGATGCACACGGTATGCATGTGTTATCGACTATTGTCGGTTATCTGCCCGAAAACTATATGGGCAGCGCTCCAAATGCTTCGTGTTGGCTGTTGAGAACGGAAGATGTTGCATCGGAAACGCTTTTGGAAATAGATAATTGGGTGGCTGCCGTGGAGTTTGCCGATAGTGCGGGCGTGGATATTATCACTTCATCGTTGGGCTATTCCACATTCGACGATGCTTCCACCAATTTTTCTTACGCCGACATGAACGGTCGCACGGTGCGCAATAGCATTGTGGCAACAATGGCTGCTCGCAAAGGAATTTTAGTGTTGAATAGCGCAGGTAACGAAGGCAATAAACCTTGGCGCTACATTACAACGCCTGCCGATGCCGACAGCATATTGACGGTAGGAAGTGTTGGAGCTTCGTGTTCGCCAAGTCCGTTTAGTTCGTTTGGACCTTCGTCCGATGGACGCATCAAACCCGATGTTTGCGCTATGGGCGGAATGACGGCATTGATTAATGCCGATGGTTACACGTTTTCAGGCAACGGCACCTCTTTTTCTACGCCGATAATGGCAGGAGCTGTTGCCTGTTTGTGGCAGGCGTTACCGCAGTTAAGTTGCATAGAAATTGCCAATTTAGTGCGTCAAAACTCATCGCAATCAGAGTATCCCGATTCTATTATGGGCTATGGTATTCCCGACATGGTGCGTGCTTACTATGGTGCGTCTTCGCAACTCTCTCGGACTGAAACGGGCGTTATTTCCGTTTATCCCAATCCTGCTACGGACGTTGTGTCGATAGTTGTGCCTGCCGGTGCGGTGAAAATTACGATAACGGATTTGTTTGGCAGAGAAATATGGCGTTCGACTGTGGGCGGTACTTGCACAATTAATTGCTCTGAATGGTCTCAAGGAATTTATTTTGTGACGGTTACAGCTAATCATAAGCGTTTGGTATCGAAAATTATAAAAAAATAAACGATGGGTGAAGTTCCTGAAATAACATCTTGTTCGTTATCCGAACTTGCCTTAAAGTTAAAAACTGTTGTACGCGATAGTTTTTCATCGCCTGTGTGGGTGCGCGCTGAAATCAGTGAATTGTACGAAAACGCTAACGGCAACTGCTATTTGGAATTGATTGAAAAATCGGGTGATAAAATTGTAGCCCGTCAAAAAGCTGTAGTGCTTTCTTTTACCTACCGCATGTTGAAACCTTATTTTGAAGAAAATACGGGAATTGCTTTTTCGGCGGGGATTTCGGTGTTGGTGGCGTGCGTGTACGATTTTCACGAAATCTATGGTTTGAGCTTGCATATAAAAGATGTTGAGCCGTCGTACACCGTGGGCGAGGCAGCGCGCCGAAAATTGGAAATTCTTCGCCGTCTTAGCGATGAAGGTGTGGCGGATATGAATCGGCAACTGCTTTTGCCGCTTGTTCCTAATCGTGTGGCAATTATTTCGTCGGCTACGGCTGCCGGTTATGGCGATTTTGTTGACCAATTAACGCACAACGGCTATCAATATAAATTTTATCACCGTTTGTTTCCGGCTGTCATGCAAGGCAATGCTACTGAGGAGTCGGTTATAGCGGCTTTGGATACTATTTTTGCCCATTATGATGATTTTGACGTGGTGGTCATTATACGTGGAGGCGGTGCAACAGCCGAATTGGCAGCGTTCGATAATTACGCCATTGCTCTGCATTGTGCTCAATTTCCGTTGCCGATTATTGTTGGAATAGGTCATCAACGCGATGATACTGTGTTAGATGCAGTAGCTTATCGCAGCGTGAAAACGCCTACCGCAGCGGCAGAATTTTTGATTGATGCCATGCGTCAAGCAGAAATGGAGTTGGACGGACGCATTCAAGCGTTGGCTGGCAATGTGCAAACCATAATGGAAGAATATCGACAAGGATTGCGTACGCATGCCATGAAATTACGCTATGCCGTACAAACTTTTTCGCACCATCGGCGCAGCGATTTGCAAACAATCAAAATGGAGTTGGTAGATGCTTTTAGAAAACGAATGTTTGCCGAAAATAGGAAAGCCGATGCGGTAGAAAACAGAGTAAAAATGTTAAATCCTGCCATATTATTGAAAAAAGGCTATACACTTACCTTGAAAAACGGTCGTATTGTTACTTCAAAAACATCTCTTTCGCAGGGCGATACCATCGAAACTCTTTTTAGCGACGGCTCTGTATGGAGTGTTGTAGATAAAAACAAAAATCGCTGATAACACAACGTTATCAGCGATTTGAGGAGTTGTCTCACGAAGATTCGAACTTCGACAGGCAGAACCAAAATCTGCAGTGCTACCGTTACACCATGAGACAAGCACATTGTGCTTTCGAAAAAGCGTGGCAAAGATACTACTATTTTTTTTAATAACAAAATAAGCGGAAAAAATATTTTTGTCCCCGCTTTTTTCGTACATTTGCAAAATGTAACTTTTGCTACAACAGCTATGTCCTTGTCCGTACAAAATATTTCAAAACGTTATGGCAACCAACAGGTGCTCGACCGTGTGAACTTCAATTTGGAAGTTGGTGAAATTGTTGGTTTCTTAGGACCTAACGGTGCGGGAAAGTCCACATTGATGAAAATCATTGCCGGTTTTGTGCTTCCCGACGAAGGTGTGGTGGAGGTGTGCGGGCACAAAGTGGCTACTGACGATATTGTTACCAAGCGTTTGGTGGGCTATTTACCGGAACACAATCCGCTCTATTTGGATATGTATGTAACAGAATATCTGAATTTTGTAGCCGGATTTTATGCTATTGACGACAAACGCCATCGCATTGCCGAAATGATTGAACGGACGGGTTTAGGAGCAGAAAGTCGCAAAAAAATAGGTCAATTGTCGAAAGGTTACCGACAACGCGTAGGTTTGGCGCAAGCCATGTTGCACAATCCGCAAGTGCTTATTCTCGACGAACCGACTACCGGTCTTGACCCTAACCAAATTGTCGAAATACGGCGACTGATAAGCGATTTTGGAAAAGACTGTACCGTGCTGTTTTCTACGCATATTATGCAAGAAGTGCAAGCACTGTGCCGTCGGGTAGTGATTATTGACAAAGGCAAAATAGTCGCTGATGCGTCGGAACGTGACATTATGCGCCAATCGGAAGAAGCATTGTTTGAAGTGGAAATAAAGGAACACGCTACTGTTTCCGATTTCGCGGAATTGTCCAACAAAATAAGTTCGGTAAAGGCAATTGCTGACGGCAAGTTCGAGATAGCTGCCATGCAAGATATTCGGCAGGAACTTTTTTCGCTGGCTATGCATAAACAATGGACTATTTTGACACTAAAAGAGATTGAAAGTTCGATGGAGGACATTTTTAGGCAACTGACAAACAACGATTGATAAGATATGACGGACGAATTTGACATACATCGCCAAGAATTTGAGAGTGACAGCGACATGGAAAGAGCGTTGCGACCGCTTTCGTTCGCCGATTTTAACGGACAAGAAAAAGTAATCGAAAATCTCTCTATTTTTGTGCAAGCTGCCCGTTTTCGTGGTGAATCACTTGACCACGTACTGTTGCACGGGCCACCGGGCTTGGGCAAAACAACGCTTTCTCACATTATTGCCAATGAGTTGGGCGTAGGTCTTAAAATTACTTCGGGACCAGTACTTGACAAGCCGGGCGATTTGGCAGGATTGCTTACGAGTTTGGAGAATAACGATGTGCTTTTTATTGACGAAATACATCGCTTAAGTCCTATCGTTGAGGAGTACCTTTATTCTGCTATGGAGGATTTTCGCATTGATATTATGATAGATAAAGGACCAAGTGCACGTTCTATTCAATTGGATTTGAATCCGTTTACGCTAATTGGTGCAACCACTCGTAGCGGATTGCTTACCAGTCCTTTACGCGCACGTTTTGGTATTAATTGTCATTTTGAATATTATGATGAAAAGGTGCTTACAGGCATTGTTAAGCGATCGGCTGCCATTTTAGACGTACCTTGCACCGACGATGCTGCTGTCGAAATAGCTTTTCGTAGCCGTGGCACACCGCGTATTGCTAATGCGCTTTTGCGCCGTGTGCGCGATTTTGCCCAAGTGAAAGGCACGGGAGTTATCGATAAAGAGATTGCTTGCTATTCGCTCGAAGCGCTTAACATTGACAAGTACGGTTTAGACGAAATAGACAACAAAATTTTGCTGACTATCATTGATAAATTTCGTGGCGGACCGGTTGGTATCACTACCATTGCTACGGCTTTGGGCGAAGACCCCGGCACCATTGAAGAGGTGTACGAACCGTTTTTGATTAAAGAAGGTTTTATGAAACGCACACCCCGAGGACGCGAAGTAACAGAGTTGGCATACAAACATTTGGGACGTATGAAACAGAGTGAACAAACAAGTTTGTTTGAATAGAATATGGCGGAACTGAAAACTTTGGCTAAGGAAACGGCTATTTACGGAGTAAGCAGCATTATAGGTCGATTTTTAAATTGGTGCTTGGTACCGCTATATTCGTATGTGCTGGTTGATTCGGGCGACTACGGTATAGTTACCAATCTATATGCGTGGACGGCTCTGGTGGTCATCATATTGACGTATGGCATGGAAACGGGATTTTTCCGTTTCATCAACAAACAACCGGAGAGTGAACGCAGTGATAACCGCGTGTACAGTACTACTTTGACGAGCGTAGGCACTACGTCCATAATTTTTTCTATTGTCTGTATCGTTTTCGGTCAATCTATTGCCAATGCGTTAGGCTATGGCGAGCATCCCGAGTTCATTTGGATGTTGGGCGTGGTGGTTTCGATGGATGCGTTCGATTCTATCCCGTTTTCGTATTTGCGTTACAAAAATAAGCCTATCGTTTTCGCTTCGTTGAAGTTATTGATGATTTTCGTCAATATTCTGTTCAACATTTTCTTTTTGGTACTCTGTCCGATTATTGCCAAATCGCACCCCGAATGGATAAGTTGGTTTTATAATCCCGATTATGGCGTGGGCTACATTTTTGTGGCTAATTTCATTTCTACCACTACGGTAACATTGGCGCTGCTGCCTTATGTGTTTGTCGGCAAGTGGAATTTTGACGGGGCTTTGTTGCGTTCCATGCTGAAATATTCGTTGCCGCTATTGTTGCTTGGCATTGCGGGTATAATGAACCAGTCGATAGACAAAATCATTTTCCCAATGGTCTATCCCGACCCTGCGGAAGGTATGCGCGAATTGGGCATATACGGTGCTTGTTTCAAAGTGGCGATGGTAATGATGATGTTTACTTACGCTTTTCGTTTTGCCTATGAACCGTTTGTGTTTGCTAAAAACGAAGAAAAGGATAGTAAAACCACTTACGCCGATGCAATGAAATATTTCGTTATTACTACATTGTTGATTTTTTTGTGTATAGTAGCCTATATTGATGTGTTTCAATTGCTTCTCGGTCCTCAGTATCGTGCCGGAATACGTGTTGTTCCCATTGTTCTGATGGCTTATTTTTTTCAGGGCGTTATGTACAATCTGTCGTTGTGGTACAAACTAGTTGACCGCACAATGTTTGGTGCGTTGTTTTCGTTAGTAGGATTGGTAATAACTCTGATAATCAATATTTTATTTATTCCCGTTTGTAGTTATATGGCGTGTGCGTGGGCTTCGCTTGTCAGTGCGGTGGTAATGGTTGTAATGTCTTATGCTTTTGGGCAAAAATATTATCCGATAAATTACGACTTGAAACGTATTGGTTTTTATTTTGTACTTTCTATGGTGTTGTTTGCCGGCATGTACTTTTTTGCATTCAATAATGTTGTTCTCAATATCTTATACCGCACATTGCTTGTTGGTTTGTTTGTGGCGGTAGCGTTGTGGTACGAATGGCTTTCGTTGCAACAAAACTTTAACTTAAGACGTAAACATTAGATGTTGAAAAATAAAATTGAAAAAAACAGCTGAAATTTAGAATAGCGCCATTTTTTTTCCTAACTTTGTGGAGTTTATATTTTACCCTTAATTTTTGAGTTAAACCATTTTTAATAATATTTTTTAGAATAGTATGTCTCTTTTTTCTCTTACACAAGACATTGCCATTGATTTAGGAACGGCAAACACCATTATTATTCATAATGATAAAATTGTGGTGGACGAACCCTCCATTGTGGCGTTGGATCGTCGTACCGACCAATTGATAGCTATCGGCTCAAAAGCCCAACAAATGCACGGAAGGGCACATGAAGCCATTCGTACGGTGCGCCCGTTGCGCGATGGTGTTATTGCCGACTTTTACGCAGCAGAGTTGATGATTCGCGGACTGGTAAAAATGATACCGAAAACCAGTTATTTTTTTGCTCCGTCTTTAAAAATGGTTGTTTCCATACCTTCGGGTAGCACTGAAGTAGAGATGCGTGCCGTGCGCGACTCATCGGAACATGCCGGCGGACGCGATGTTTATATGCTTTACGAACCTATGGCGGCTGCTATTGGCATTGGCTTAGACGTAGAAGCTCCCCAAGGTAATATGATTGTGGATATAGGCGGTGGAACGACCGAGATAGCCGTTATTGCATTAGGTGGTTTGGTAACAAATAAATCCATTCGTATTGCCGGCGACGATTTTACAGCCGACATTATGGACTATATGAACCGTCAGCACAGCATAAAAATTGGCGAAACAACAGCCGAACAAATTAAAATTAAAGTGGGCGCAGCATTGACCGATTTGGGCGAAGATGCTCCCGAAGAATATCTGGTGCATGGTCCCAATAAAATGACTTCGCTGCCAATGCAAATTCCTATTTCGTATCAGGAAATAGCGCATTGCCTTGACAAATCGTTGATGAAAATAGAAACGGCAATTCTTTCGGCGTTGGAAAATACGCCTCCCGAACTCTATTCCGATTTGTGTGACAATGGTATCTATTTGTCGGGTGGTGGTGCACTTCTGCGCGGTTTGGCTGATAGGCTGGCTGATAAAGTTAGAATCCCGTTCCATGTAGCCGAAGATCCTTTGCATGCAGTGGCGCGCGGTACGGGAATAGCTCTCAAAAATGTAGATAAATACCAATTCTTATTACGATAATTTGTATAATCTTTTAAAATAGGGCTGTGGATTTTATCCACTAGCTCCTGTTTTTTTACGAAGCACAATGTCACAACTCTTCCGATTTCTTTCACGCTACAACCATTTTATTCTCTTCTTGTTGCTGGAAGTTATTGCTTTTACGCTCATAATTAATCGGAACGACTACCAAAAAAGTGTTTTTTCCCGCATCAACACACAAGTATTGGGTTCGGTGTCGTCGGTAACGTCAAGCGTAGCCGACTATTTTTCGCTCAAGTCGGACAATGCGTTTTTAGCGGAAGAAAATGCGGCATTGCAAAATGAATTACTGCGTCTCAAATCTTCAAAAAATCCTGTTTCGGCGTTTGCTCAAAGCGATAGTGCATTTGCTTTCACTTCGGCAAAAGTGGTTTATAACACAGTAAACCGTTTTCAGAACAGCCTGATTTTAGATAAAGGTTCGACTGACGGCGTACGTCCTAATATGGGCGTAGTTACGCCGCAAGGCGTGGTCGGCATTGTTGAAAGTGTGTCCAAACATTTTTGTACGGTGATATCGGTACTCAACATCGAAAGTCGCATAAGCGGGAAAGTAAAAAACAGTAACTATTTGGGCTCTATTTCGTGGGATGGAAAGAATACTACTGTTGTACAGATGGAAGAGATGCCGCGCCACGTGGAAATAAAAATGGGCGATACAATTGTAACCAGCGGACATTCGGCTATATTTATGGAAGGCATGATGATTGGCACGGTAATAAAAGCCGAAATTAACGAAAATGATGCTTACTACAAGGTAGATGTGCGTTTGGCAAACCGATTTCAAGCACTTAATTATGTAACTATTGTTTCGTTCGCTCTCCGCGACGAATATGACGAATTGCAAAAGACGACAATCAATGAATAATGTATTTTGGCAAATACTACGGGCAGTGTTGCTGTTGTTTGTTCAAATAGTTGTTTTGAACAATATACAACTGTTTGGTATGGTGTCGCCGTTTCTTTATACATTGATTATCATTACATTGCCAATAAAAATGCCACGCAACTATGTAATGCTTTTGGGCTGTTTGATTGGTTGTGTGATGGATGTGTTTACCAATTCGTACGGCTTTCATTTTGCAGCAACAGTATTGGTGGCTTATGCTCGTCCGTTTTTGATGAAACTGTTTGCTACTCGCGAAAACATGGAAAAGCTGTATCCCTCGTACACTAATTTCGGCAACGCATTCTACTATTATGCTTTCGCAATGGTGTTCCTCCATCATTTTTGCCTCTTTGCCATCGAAGCATTTTCCTTTTATTACATTGGGT
Organism: Bacteroidales bacterium; assembly: GCA_012837685.1. GTDB lineage: Bacteria > Bacteroidota > Bacteroidia > Bacteroidales > Paludibacteraceae > DUQS01. Next base: position 1,133 of record DUQS01000017.1, on the reverse strand, counting down.
TAGTTTTGCTTAAAACTCTTTGCAGTTCGGTGTTTACTCTTATTTTGATTTGGGGCATAGAAACCTTAAAGATACGGCGGAAATGAAAAACGACCCTTTCAAAAATAGGCAACACATCATTCAAATTCTCATTGTCTTAGTAGCCGTCATTTTTGTTTTCCGTCTCATCGATTTACAACTTATAAAAGACTACGGCGAGATTGCGGACAGTTACGCTTTTTATCGTAAAACGGACTATGCACCGCGCGGTTTGCTGTACGACAGAAATGGTAAATTGCTGGTTTACAACCAACCGACATACGATGTGATGATTACCGTTCACGAATTGGATAGATTAGCAAAAGCAAAAACACCTTTGGATACGTTGGCTTTGTGCAAAGTGCTTGCCATTGATAAATCAACATTTGACAAATTGCTCCGTCAGACAAAAAAACGAAGAGGCTATTCTAAGCTCACGCCGCAACGTTTCATTACGCAATTATCGCCTCAGGAATACGCTGTTTTGCAGGAAACGCTGTACCGTTTTCCGGGATTTACGGTGCAAAGTCGAACATTGCGCAATTATGTTTTTCCGTATGCTGCTCATGTGTTGGGTTCTATTGGTGAAGTGTCGAAACGAACAGTTGAAAACGACCCTTCGTACAAAGCGGGCGACTATGCGGGCATATATGGCATAGAAAAAGCCTACGAAACCGAATTGCGGGGCAGTAACGGTGTGAAAATTTTGTTACGCGACAATCATGGTCGCATACAAGGAAAATACAGCGAAGGAAAATACGATGTACAGCCGATAGCGGGAACAGACATTACTACCACATTGGATATTGATTTGCAAATGGTAGCCGAAGATTTGTTACAAGGCAAAAAAGGCAGTGTAGTAGCGATTGAACCGGCTACGGGAGAAATTTTGGCTATGGCTTCCAGTCCTACGTGGGATCCTTCCATTTTGGTGGGACGCAAACGTTCTAAAAACTATAAATTGTTGGCAAGCGATAAAACAAAACCGTTGCTCAATCGCGCTACTCAAGGCGTTTATTCACCGGGTTCTACATTCAAAATCGTTCAGGCGTTGGTCTGTTTGCAAGAAGGTGCCATCACCGAGCGCACGCTTTATCCTTGCAGTGGTCCGTCGT
>DUQS01000016.1 GCA_012837685.1 Bacteroidales bacterium | reverse complement strand
GCGTTTGATGAAAAATCGTACAACAATTGTTATAGCACATCGACTTTCCACCATTAAACAAGCTGATGAAATTTGCGTTATGCACGAAGGCGAAATAGTCGAACGCGGTAAACACGAGGAACTTCTTGAACTGAACGGCTACTATAAGCGTTTGTGCGATATGCAAAGTTTCTGATTACCAACCGAGTTTCTCTAAAAATTTTCCGGTAAGTCGCGAAACGGCAAATTGATGGATGTCGGCAATGCGGATGCGTTGACAGCTATGCAAGGCATCTGTCTGCTCGTTTGTGCGAATGTGTATGCCACATGCGTAGATATGTTGATGGCTTAGCACATGTTTAATTTCGGGTAATTGATTGATTATACTGTAGTTTTTCCCAACGATTTCGGAGAAGGCTTCCGATTTTAGGATATTTTCCAACATTGGTCGTTTTGGTGTTTCTATTGTAGGAAATTCAAATAAACCTTTCCATATTTCATCGTTGGAACGTTTTTTCAGATAAGTATATCCGTTATCGTCAATGCAGATATAGAAAAAGAAACGGTCGCGAATTTTTGTTCTTTTCTCCTTCACAGGCAAAATTTCCACTAAATCTTCAGCAAAAGCCTTACAACTTTCTTTAAAAGGACAATTGTTACAATCAGGTGAACGTGGAACACATTGAAGCGCACCGAATTCTATCATTGCTTGATTATGCAATCCTGAATGCGTGAGATTTAGCAGTTGTTGCGCAAGTGCCGCAAACTCTTTTTTGCCGTTAGTAGAGTCAATAGGTGTACTAATGCCAAAGTAACGTGCCAAAAAACGGTAAACATTGCCATCGACAGTAGCATAGGGCTGATTGTAGGCAAAAGAGCAGATTGCGGCGGCTGTGTAGTCGCCGATGCCTTTCAGAGCGCGGACGGCAGTATATTCGGTGGGAAAATTGCCGTGATGTTTTGCCATTATCTCTTTGGCTGCATTGTGCATATTGTGCGCACGACTATAGTAACCAAGTCCTTGCCAATACTTTAAAACGGTGTCAATGTTAGCATTAGCCAAAGCTGATACGGATGGAAATTGAGTGATAAAACGGTAAAAATAGTCCAAACCTTGAACAACTTGAGTCTGTTGCAATATGATTTCCGAAACCCAAATAATATACGGATTGTGCGTTTCGCGCCATGGTAAATCCCTTTTATGGCTGTCATACCACTGTATTAATGTTTTCTGAAATGGTGTTATGTCGTTGATTGATAGCATAATATGTATTTTTCTATGCTTTGTGCGTAATACGTTTGCAAAGTTGTGTTTTTAAATTAGAATAAAAAAGAAATTTTCCAATTATTATTTTGGCAGGTTAAAATAAATGTTGTATATTTGCAAGTCCTAAAATGAACATAAGAGTGTAATAATCAAAATAATAATTAATCATTAAAATTTAAAGAAAATGACAAAAGCAGAACTTGTTAATGAAATTGCCAAAAGAACAGGCATTGGAAAAGACGAAGTCTTGAAAACAGTTGAAACCATGATGGATGTCGTAAAAGATTCTTTAGCTGATGGTGAAAACGTTTATTTGAGAGGCTTTGGTAGCTTTATTGTAAAGCATAGAGCAAAGAAAGTAGCTCGTAATATTTCCAAAGGCATAAGCATTGAAGTAGCTGCCCACAATATTCCGGCATTCAAGCCTTCGAAGGAATTTGCAGCAAAAGTAAAATAACGTTTAAAAATATTGAATGATATGCCAAGCGGTAAAAAGAGAAAAAGACATAAAATGTCTACGCATAAACGTAAAAAAAGATTAAGAAAGAATAGACATAAAAAGAAATAAGTTCTTTTTATGTCCGAGTAATTAAAACAAATTTAAGGGGCAGTATTACACTCAACTTTAAATTTGTTTTTTTTGTTTAACGAAAAACAGGTGAGTAAAGATTTAATTATAAAAGTTGACAAAGAGCAGATTTCCATTGCTCTTTTGGAAGATAAAGTTTTGGTCGAGTTACACAACGATAACTTGACCCACACTTTTTCTGTTGGGAACCTGTATGTCGGCAAAATAAAACGTGTGATGCAGGGGTTGAATGCCGCTTTTGTGGATATTGGCTGCGATAAAGAAGGCTTTATTCACTATCACGATTTGGGCGAACAATTCAACACCTACAACACTTATGTGCAGCAATTGCTCAATGATCGCAAAAAGTTGCCGAAAAAAATAAAGCAGTGTCCAAATTTAGAAAAGGACGGCAATATCAGCAATGTATTGACTACCGGACAGTACATTTTGGTACAAATTATCAAAGAGCCTATATCTACAAAAGGACCGCGATTGACCGGTGAAATTTCGTTTGCGGGAAGGAACATTGTTTTGCTGCCTTTTGTCGAAAATGTGTTCGTTTCTCAAAAAATAAAATTGAAAGAGGAACGTATCCGTTTGCGCCGTCTGACGCAAAGCATAAAGCCGCAAAATTGCGGTGTGATAGTACGTACGGTAGCCGAAGGCAAGAAAGGTGCGGAGTTGGACAACGAATTGAAACTGCTTTACAAGCGTTGGGAAAATTCAATAGCACAAATACAAAAATCGAAAGACATCACTTTGGTTTCCGAAGAGATGAGCAGAGCGGTTAGCATCGTTAGAGATATTTACAGTGAAGATTTTGAGAATATCTATATCAACGACCGTTCGGTGTTCGAAGAAGTGAGTTCGTATGTGAAAATGATTGACCCCGAGCGTGGCGATATCGTTAAATTCTATTCGGATAGTCTGCCCATTTTCGACCATTTTGCCATTACTAAACAAATAAAATCGTCTTTCGGACGCGTGGTTTCGTTCAAGCGCGGTGCTTATTTGATTCTTGAACAAACGGAAGCAATGTGTGTCATTGACGTTAATAGCGGAACGCGTACACGGGCTGCTCAAACACAAGAAGAAAATGCTTTGGAGGTAAATATGGCGGCTGCAACCGAAATAGCTCGCCAAGTTCGATTGCGCGATATAGGCGGATTGGTGGTTGTCGACTTTATTGATATGAACGAGGCGGCAAACCGACAAAAATTGTTTGAACACATGACAGCCCAAATGTCTAACGACCGCGCTCGACACAACATATTGCCATTGAGCAAATTCTGTTTGATGGAAATGACGAGGCAACGTGTTCGTCCGGCAATGTCAGTGGATGTGTTGGAAACTTGTCCCACTTGTTTTGGCACAGGAAAGGCACGCCCGTCCATTCTTTTTACTGACCAGTTGGAAGATAAATTGGATTATTTGGCGAATGAATTGGGAATGCATCGTATGACGCTTCGGGTGCATCCTTACATAGCGGCTTATATTACAAAAGGCTTCTGGTCAATAATTTGGCAATGGCGTTGGAAGTACAAGTTAGTCATTAAAGTAGTACCTATGCAAGAGTTCGGTTTCCTGCAATTCCAATTTATGAATAGGCACGGCGAGGAAGTGAATATTGACCAGTGCACCGCAGTCTTAGAGTAGTAATTTTTTACTGCTCTTTTTTTTGTCAGATTTTATTTTTCAATCGAAAAGCTCTATTTTTGCATATCAAATCCATTCATTTGATAATTATTTTTTTTTAGAAAATTCCAATGTCCGATTTTACCAAAAGACTACCTTTTTTCTTATTGCTTGTGGCATTAGCTTCAGGCATATTGCTTTATCATTGGCTGGGATTTCGTGAGGTGTTGTTTGGTGCCCTGGTTTGTTTGGGCGTGGTTGCTATCGTCTTGTCTTTTTGTTTTCGGCGTCCCGAAATTAGCTATCGTTTTCGGTGGCTGTTTGGGTGTGGATTTTTGCTATTGATAGTGCTACTTGGCTGTTTTGTTACTCATCGGAACGAAACGAAGCAACATTTTCCGTTTGATGGACAACAAGGCGTGTATCGTGTGGAAATGCTCGAAAATCCTATCGAAAAACCGCGCTCTATGCTGTGTCGTGTGCGTTTGTTACAGCGTATCGATTCCGTTGGCACTGTTTCTCTTCACAATAAAGCTATTCTTTATTTGGCAAAAGACAGTTTAGCGGCACAGTTGGTAGCCGGCGATGTGTTGTTGGTTTCGGCAACGGTAACACAGCCACGTCCGAGTGGAAATCCGGAAGCTTTTGATTATAGTCTCTATTTACGACGGCAAGGTTTTGCAGGTACAAGTTTTGTGTCTGCGCAACGATGGCAAAAAGTAGGTCATTCGGAAAAATTCAGCATACTTGCTATGGCGGATAAAAGTCGTCAGTATTTGCTGGATATTTATACAAAATTGGGTATTGATGGCGATGAATTTGGTATGTTGTCAGCTTTGACGTTGGGTTACAAGGATGCCCTTGCTCCCGAATTGCGCGAGAGTTTCAGCACTACCGGAGCAATGCACGTGTTGGCAGTGAGCGGTTTGCACGTCGGTATTATTTTCGTGGTGTTTGGTTTTTTGTTTTCATTCATGGATCGCTGGCGTTTGGGAAAGCGATTAAAGCCGATAGTCATTATTTTTCTGTTGTGGTGCTATGCGTTTATCACAGGTCTTTCGCCTTCGGTGTTGCGCTCATCGGTAATGTTTTCGTGCATGGTTTTGAGTGGCGTTTTTGGGCGTAAATCGAATACATACAATAACATTTTTCTGTCTGCATTTTTTCTACTGTTTTTCAAT
>DUQS01000015.1 GCA_012837685.1 Bacteroidales bacterium | reverse complement strand
CAGTGGTATAGGTACAGCCATTTGGTGCAGTCAATGTTACAGTGTAGGTTTGATGTGATGTTGGCGACACATCAATGGTTTGTGTGGTTTCGCCCGAACTCCAATACCAGTCGGAACCGGCTGGTGCAGTCAATGTTATGGTTTCTCCTTTGCAAACTTTGTTTTCGCCGCTGATAGTGCCTGTCGGTAAAGGTAATACGTGAACGGTAATTGTTTTGCTGGCTATGCAGCCGTTTGTGTTTTCAACTGTAACGGTGTAATTTGTGGTGGTGGTTGGCGTAACAATTTTAGAATAGCCCGTTGTTCCGTCGTTCCAAATGTAACTAACGGCATCAGGAGCAGAAGCATTAAGGGTAACTGTTCCGCTTTGGCAAATGGTATTGCTTGGCGACGCTGTAATGGTAATATTAGGCAGAGGATTTACTGTTACGCGTTGCAGTCCATGCGATGTACAACCGTTTTTTGTAACTGTAACGGTGTAATCGGTCGTGCTTGTGGGTGATACGGTAATGGAAGGTGTTGTATCGTTGGTACTCCATAGGTACGAATCAGCAGGAGGAGCAGTTAAAGTGGTTTCTTCACCGAGGCAAATTTTGTTTTTTCCGGTAATGACTGCCGATGGAAAAGGATGAACTGTTATTGTGTGTGTAAATTCTTTGCTACAATTTGCAGCATTGTTCACTACTACGTGGTAGGTTGTGGTGCCGATTCCCGGCAGCGGGTTGGGTGTGAATGTTTGTGAAGTAGATGCTCCCGATTCCCAATTCCACGATACGCCTGCCGGTGCGGTCAGGGTAAAAGATTCGTCTTTGCACACTTGTGTGGGACCGCTAATGGTGCCACTTGGATTTTCTTGTACGGTTACGGTTTTGTAAACGCGCTTTTTACAACCGTTTCCGTCAGTCAATTCCATCCAATATTGCGTTGTTACCGAAGGATTTACGGTAATACTACTTTCTGTCGAATTGTTGCTCCATAAGTAGTCGCCGGTTCCTACTGCCATCAGTGTAGTTTGGTCGCCACTGCATATCGAAAAATTGCCTGTGATATCGGCAAATGGGTCGGCATAAACATCAATGTGTTGCTGCAATTCGCCGGTTTTTATCCAGTTTTCGTCGAAAAGTTCAATAGTAACGTCTAGACTGCTGTTAACAGTTTTTATATAGTTGGGAGAAGTTGTTCCATCGTCCCATTTCCAATTGATTGCACCATTGATGGTGAGCGTTACTTCCGTACCTTTACAAACCGTCGTAGAGGGGACGACTGTAATGGTTTGTCCAAACAGATTAAGGTTAAAGATTAACCCTAAAATCAGGATGATGGGTTTAAAAGATGCGCGTTTCATGATGATTTATTTTTAAGATAAAAACAAATTGATACATTATTAATACTAATGGCAAATATAACGTTTTTTTTTGTTGCGGACGATTTTTTTACCACTTTTTTAATGAATAATAGAGATTTAGTTCTTTTGAGTGGAAAATAGCCGTTGAAAACATTGTTTTTTTGATTTTATGAAAAAAACAATTTTTTGTTTTTATATCTTAAAAAAGGCTGTTTCTGGCAAAAATATTGTATTTTTGTGAAAAGTTTTTGTCCCAAAAATGTCAAAATTTCATCTAAAATCTTCTTATTTTCCCACCGGCGACCAACCTGAGGCTATTTCTCAACTGGTTGACGGCATCAATAACGGTGTACCGTTTCAAACGCTGTTGGGGGTAACGGGGTCGGGAAAAACTTTCACTATTGCCAATGTAGTTGAAAAGGTACAAAAGCCAACACTAGTTTTGAGCCATAATAAAACTTTGGCAGCTCAACTTTATAGCGAATTTAAAGCTTTTTTCCCCGACAATGCCGTGGAATATTTCGTTTCGTACTACGATTATTATCAGCCCGAAGCTTATCTGCCTTTGACGGACACTTATATCGAAAAAGATTTGGCAATTAACGATGAAATCGACAAATTACGCTTGTCCACTACTTCGGCATTGCTCTCAGGACGGCGCGATGTGATTGTTGTTTCTTCCGTTTCGTGTCTTTACGGTATCGGCAATCCGAGTGATTTTGCAGAACGGAAAATTGAACTGAAAAAAGGGCAAAAAATAGTGCGCGATGTGTTTATTAGACAATTAGTTGACGCACAATATATTAGAAATGAAATAGATTTAAATCGCGGCAATTTTAGGGTAAAAGGCGAAACGGTAGATTTGTTTTTAGCATATACCGATTTTATTTTGCGTGTTATTTTTTGGGGGGACGAAATTGAGTCCATCGAAACGATTGACCCTAAAACGGGCTTGGTTGTTGAAGAGCACGATGCTTATAATATTTGTCCGGCTACAATATTTGTAACCACAAAAGAGCGTATTAATCAGGCAGTTGTGGCTATTAAAACCGATTTGGCTTTTCAGATTGAATACTTGCAAAGTATTGGCAAATCTTATGAAGCCAAACGACTTGAAACGCGTGTGAACTACGATTTGGAGATGATTTGTGAAGTAGGCTATTGTTCGGGAATTGAAAATTATTCGCGCTATTTCGATGGTCGTCAGCCCGGAACACGTCCGTTCTGCTTGTTGGATTTTTTCCCGAAAGATTTTTTGGTGGTCATCGACGAGAGCCACGTTACAATTCCGCAAGTGCGTGCCATGTACGGGGGAGATGCTGCTCGCAAGAACAATTTGGTGGAGTACGGTTTTCGCCTTCCCGCCGCTCGTGATAATCGTCCGCTTAAATTTGAAGAATTTGAAAGTTTGGTAAAACAAGCCATTTATGTAAGTGCAACTCCTGCCGATTACGAACTTGAAAAATCTGAAGGTGTTGTGGTAGAGCAACTTATACGCCCCACAGGATTGCTTGACCCAATAATTGAAGTGCGTCCAAGTCTCAATCAAATAGACGATTTGTTGGAAGAAATAACTTTATGTACGGAAAAAGACGAACGCGTATTGGTAACAACGTTGACGAAACGCATGGCTGAAGAGTTAGACAAATATTTGCGAAAAGTCGGTGTTCGTTGCACTTACATTCACTCCGATATAGAGACGATGGAAAGAGTAGAAATTTTGGACGGACTAAAAAATGGTTTGTTCGATGTACTTATCGGTGTGAACTTGTTGCGCGAAGGTTTGGATTTGCCGCAAGTGTCTCTGGTGGCTATTTTAGATGCTGACAAAGAGGGTTTTTTGAGGTCGCATCGTGCTTTGACTCAAACTGCCGGTCGTGCGGCGCGTAATCTTAACGGAAAAGTAATAATGTATGCCGACACAATTACGGAAAGTATGCGTTTGACTATCAACGAAACCAACCGTCGCCGCGAAAAACAACTTAAATACAATACCGAAAACAACATAACGCCACGTGCTATTCTTAAAACAGCGGATTTGGCTTTGGTGGGCATGGGTTCAACAGCTAAACAATTTTATGTAGAACCAGAACGTCCTAATATTGCTGCCGATCCGGTTATTCGCTACATGGGTGTGAAAGATTTGGAAAAAACCATAGAAAAAACCAAAAAACAGATGCTCGAAGCAGCGAAAAACCTTCAATTCATCGAAGCAGCTCAGTATCGCGATGAGTTGCTGAAACTGGAAGAAATGCGTGACGGCATTCAGAAAAAAGAATCGTCAAAAAAATAGTGAAAAAATTAGTTTCGATTTCCTATTTTTCTTATTTTTGGTTTATATATTCAAAATTCGTTCTAATTATTGTATCTTTGTATTTTCTTGTTTCACTTGATTATTTAAATTTATGAAAAAACTGGTTATTCTCTTGTTGTTGATTCCTACGGCTGTTTTCGGACAGGACATAACGTCTCTGAAATTTGTAGATGCCGAAAATTTGATGCTAATCAATAAAGGTTTTTCCAATACCGAAATGTACTATTCGCGTCTGCCCGAAACTCTTAAAGGCAATGTGCGTAAAGCGGTTTGGGATTTAGGTCTCAATTCAGCCGGATTGGCTGTGCGTTTTTCCACTAACAGCAAATGCATCGGTGTAAAATGGACATTGCTCAACAATTTTCACATGTCGCACATGCCAGGTACAAGTATTCGCGGTCTTGACCTTTACACTCTTGATGGCGGTCAATGGAAATTTATTGGGGTTGCCAAACCGACAAAAAAGGAATCGCAAAACATATTTATCCGTAATATGGACGGAGCTACTCACGAGTATTTGGCTTATTTGCCACTTTACGACGGCGTTGAAAAACTTGAAATTGGTGTCGATTCGACCGCTGAAATTTCTTTACCAAAAACTTCTAAATTAGTAGCAAATTCGGGTGTAAAGCCGATTGTGTTCTACGGCACGAGTATTACACAGGGCGGTTGCGCATCGCGACCGGGCATGGCTTATCCGGCTATCATCGGGCGCAGACTGGGTTGCGAAACCATCAACCTTGGTTTTAGCGGCAACGCACGCATGGATTTTGTTATGTCGCAAACCATTGCCCAAATTGATGCTTCCAAATATGTGGTGGATTGTATGCCCAATTGCACCGCACAAATTTTAAGAGATTCTGCTTACACTTTTTTGAAAAATTTAGCTGAAACGCGTTCACAAGTGCCTATTTATATGGTAGAAAACGTTTCTTTTCCAAGTTTTTTGCGCGACCAAAAATCGGCTTCCGATGTACAAGAAAAATATCAAGTTTGGCGCGAAACGTATCTAAAGTTGCGGAAAGAAGGGTATAAAAATATCCGTTACATTAAAGCAAAAGGTTTAATTGGCGACGATTATGAAGGCACTGTTGATGCGGTTCATCTTACTGACCTTGGATTTTTACGTTTGGCTGAAAATCTTTTGAAAAAAATCAAATAATTCCGATGAAATCAGCAATTTTTGCATTTATCGATAAAATAAAAAATCACTTTTTAAAATTTTAATTACAATGAAAAAAATAGGATTATATTTAATTGCTACGCTTATGTTAGTTGCATGTTCAAAACGGCAAAATCCATTCTTTACCGAATGGAATACACCTTACGGATTGCCTCCGTTCGATGAAATTGTGGAAGCCGATTACCTTCCGGCTATAAAAGAAGGAATTAAACAACAACAGGCAGAAATTGACGCTATTATCGACAATAGCGACGAACCGACTTTTGAAAACACCATTGCGGCTTATGAAAATTCGGGACAACTGCTCTCTAAAGTTTCCGGCGTATTGTTCAATCTTTCCGAGTCAAATTCTACAGAAAGCCTTAATGCCATAGTCGAAGAGGTTTTACCGCTTATTTCGGAACATAGCGACAATATTTTTATGAATTCCGATTTTTATGCACGTGTCGCTGCTATTTATGCTGTCAAAGATTCGCTTGATTTGACTACAGAGGAACAGATGGTGCTTGAAAAAATCAACCGTGCATTTGTGCGCAACGGTATCGCTTTGGATTCTGAAAAACAGGCTCGTATGCGGGAAATCAACAAACAACTTTCGTCGCTACAACAAAAATTCGGCAATAATATACTCAACGAAACGAATGCTTTTCAATTGGTTATTGACGATGAAAAAGACCTGATTGGATTGCCTGAAGCTGTGCGTACGGCTGCTGCCGAAGTCGCCAAAGAAGCCGGCATGGAAAATTGCTGGCTGTTCGGATTGCAACGCCCAAGCTACGGACCGTTTATGCAGTACAGCCAACGTCGCGATTTGCGCGAAAAAATGTTCAAAGCTTATTCGATGCGAGGAAACAACGGCAATGAAAACGACAACAAACAGGTAATTTTGGACATCATGCGTTTGCGCATCGAAAAAGCTAATCTGTTGGGTTTCGATACGCCTGCCAACTTTATTTTAGACGAAACAATGGCTAAAAATTCGCAAACAGTAAACGAGTTTTTGGCAAAAATTTTCACTCCGGCAGTAAAAAAAGCTAAAGAAGAATGTGCTGAAATGCAGCAAATTATCGACCGCGAAGGAGGAGACTTTAAGTTGGCTCCTTGGGATTGGGATTTTTATGCCGAAAAATTGCGACAAGAAAAATATGCGCTCAACGAAGCCGAAATAAAACCTTATTTCCAAATGGAAAATGTGAGGGCTGGCGTTTTTGCCGTGGCACATAAACTATATGGGCTCAATTTTGAGAAATTGGATAATGTGCCGATTTACGATGCTGATGTGGAAGCATTCAAAGTTACCGATGCCGATGGTTCGCTTATTGGATTGTTCTATACTGATTTTTATCCCCGAGCCAGCAAACGTGGCGGAGCTTGGATGAGCAATTTCCGCGAACAACGTTTTGTAAATGGGGAAGATGTGCGTCCCATTGTGGTGAACGTAGGCAATTTTACCAAACCGACTGCCGACCAACCGTCGTTGCTTACATTGGAAGAAGTGGAGACAATGTTTCACGAGTTTGGGCACGCTTTGCACGGATTGCTCTCTAAATGTCGCTATGTAGATGTAAGCGGTACCAACGTAGCGCGCGATTTTGTGGAACTTCCGAGCCAAATTAACGAAAATTGGGCTTTTGAACCCGAAGTGTTGGCTATGTACGCCACTCATTACCAAACGGGTGAAGTAATTCCTGAAGCTTTGGTGAACAAAATACAGAATGTTGCTACGTTCAATCAAGGATTTATGACTACCGAATTAGTGGCTGCATCTATTTTGGATATGAATTGGCACGATTTGACTTCTGTCGATGGAATTGACGTGGTGGTATTTGAAAATGAAAAAATGAAACAGATAGGTCTTATCGACGAAATTATTCCGCGCTATCGTAGTACTTATTTCAACCATATCTTTAATAACAGTTACAGTGCCGGATATTACAGCTATTTGTGGGCGGAAGTGCTTGACAAAGATGCGTTTGAACTGTTTAAAGAAAAAGGTATTTTCGATACTGCAACCGCCCAATCATTTCGCACTAATGTACTCGAGAAGGGTGGTAGCGATGAGCCGATGAAACTCTACAAGCAGTTTCGAGGTGCCGACCCGAATCCCGAAGCAATGCTCAAAGGTCGCGGATTGGAATAATTTATAAAATAACTGTTAAATGATATTTAAACAGGATTTAAGCGGGTTGAAGCAGTTGCTTTTGCCCGCTTTTTTGTGGTTGGAAGTGTACGCTGTTGAAAAAATAAATATAGAAAATCAACGTTTCAATATTTTTATGTACCTTTGCTGAATTTCATGGCATAATATTTAATTGATATACGATAACTATGAAAAAGTTTAAATTGTATGACCAACTCTTTGGTTGGCTGGCTTTTCTGATTGCTGCGGTTACCTATTTATTGACAATAGAGCCGACTGCAAGTTTCTGGGATTGCGGCGAATTTATTGCTGCCGCTTACAAATTGGACGTGGGACACCCGCCCGGAGCTCCGTTTTTCATGCTCACGGCACGAATGTTTTCGTTGTTTGCCTCCGACCCTTCACAGGTGGCGATGATGGTAAATGCCATGTCGGCGTTGTGCAGTGCTTTTACCATTTTATTCCTGTTTTGGACTATTACCCATTTGGCACGCAAAATTCTTATTAAATCCGAAGAAGATTTTGGCACATGGAGAACAATAGCCATACTTGGTGCGGGCATGGTGGGAGCATTGGCTTATACCTTTTCCGATACGTTTTGGTTCTCTGCCGTCGAGGGTGAAGTTTATGCCTATTCGTCGTTTTTTACAGCCATCGTCTTTTGGGCAATACTGAAATGGGAAGATGCCGAGCCGAGCCATGAGTTGCGCTGGATTATTCTTATTGCCTATTTAATGGGGCTGTCTATTGGCGTTCACTTGCTCAATTTGTTGGCTATTCCTGCTATCGTTTTGGTTTATTATTTCAAAAAATATCCTGTTACTACTAAAAACACGTTGCTGGCATTGTTGGCATCGGTAGTTATTTTGGCGGCAGTGCTGTATGGACTTATCCCCGGCTTTGTAAAAGTGGCGAGTTGGTTTGAACTGTTCTTTGTCAATGTTGTAGGTCTTCCGTTCAATACCGGCGTGTTTGTTTACATTATCGTTACAATAGCAATTTTAGCTTGGGCACTCTATGAAACACAAAGCGAAAAACGTCCTCAAAATATAAAAATAGCGTTCCTATTGTCTGTGCTTTTGTTGGGCATACCGTTTATGGGAAGTGGCATTTTGTTGGGCATTTTAATTTTTGCAGGTCTGTGTGCATACGTGTTTTTAGCCAAAAATATCAACAATAAAGTGCTGAATATCATTGTTTTGTGTATGACTGTAATGTTGATTGGCTATTCGTCGTACGCTTTGGTGGTTATCCGTTCGTCGGCTAATCCGCCTATGGACCAAAACTCCCCCGAAGATGTGTTTGCATTGCAATATTATCTCAACCGCGAGCAGTACGGCGACCGTCCGTTGCTTTACGGTGCGGTCTATTCTGCTCCCGAAGTACTCAAGCAGGAAGGAAATTATTGCGTGCCAATTGAAAAGCGTGGCAATGCCATTTGGATGCAAAAAGAAAAAACATCGAAAGATGAAAAAGACAGCTATGTGATAGCAAGTTACAAGCACAAAGGCTACAAAAAAGACAGTCGTTTCGAAATGCTTTTCCCGCGCATGTACAGTCCTGCTCATGCCGATGCTTACAAAGTGTGGGGCAATATTAAAGGTGAAAAGATTTCTGTTGACCGTTGCGGTGACCGCAAGATAATTTTGAGACCGACATTTGGCGAAAACCTCTATTTCTTCTTCAATTACCAAATTAACTATATGTATCTTCGCTATTTCATGTGGAATTTTAGCGGTCGACAAAACGATTTGCAAGGTTCCGGTGAGATAGACAAAGGTAATTGGATAACCGGTATCGGATTTCTTGACAGTATGCGTTTAGGCGACCAGTCGGCTTTGCCTGATGTTGTAAAAAACAACAAAGGACGCAACACTTATTTCATGTTGCCTCTGCTTTTGGGTATTTTGGGCATAATGTGGCAGTTGAATCAAGGTAAAAAAGGGTCACAGAGCTTTTGGATTACTTTTGCGCTCTTCTTTATGACGGGCATTGCCATTGTTATTTATCTTAACCAAACGCCCGGTCAGCCGCGTGAACGTGACTATGCTTATGCTGGTTCGTTCTATGCGTTCTGTATTTGGGTGGGCTTAGGTGTGTTGATGCTGATACAATGGTTGAACAAAGTGTTGCCGAAAAAATTATCTGCCACTTTGGTTTCTATTTTGTGCTTGGGTGTTCCGGTGCTTATGGCTGTTCAAAATTGGGACGACCACGACCGTTCGAACCGTACTACCGCTCGCGATTTTGGAGCTAATTACCTCAATTCGTGCGCACCTAATGCTATTATTTTTTCCAATGGCGATAACGATACATTCCCATTGTGGTACAATCAAGAAGTAGAAGGTGAGCGAACCGACGTGCGCGTTTGCAACTTGAGCTACCTGCAAACTGATTGGTACATCGATCAAATGCGTCGGGGTGCTTACGAATCTGATCCGCTGCCTATTTCATGGGAGCGCAAAGATTATGTGCAAAATCATTTGGACGTTTCACGCGTAATAGACCATCCGCATTTTGGTGACTCTATGCCGTTGGATTTGGCTTTGAAAATTGTACGTGAACCTGAATTTATCGATGATGACGGTATCGGAAACATATTTGCATCAAAACTGATATTGCCAATTGATAAACATCAAGTGTTGGCTACGCAAACCGTTGAGCCGAAAGATTCTGCAAAAATTGTTGAACAGATGGTAATTCCACTTGGACGCAGCCTCGACAAAGCTAAAATGATGATGTTGGAGATGTTGAACACCAATCGTTGGGAACGCCCGATGTACATAGCAGCCACAGTTGGTGACGAGTTTTATCCTGACATTAAGAAATATATGTGCTTGGAAGGCTTGGCTTACCGAATTGTACCACTGGAAAACGATGGTTATAAATCGATGGTCAATACCGATGTGATGTTCGATAATATGATGAATAAATTTAAATGGGGCGGCATTGAAAATCCGAAAGTCTATTTAGATGAAACCAATATGCGTATGTGTTACACGATGCGGCTTATGTTCACCGAATTGGTACAAGAGTTGATGAAAGAAGGACAGAAAGAGAAAGCCAAAGAAGCACTTGACTATTGTATGAAAGTTATTCCCAATACAACTGTTCCGCACGACTACTATTCGTTGCTTTTGGCTGAACAATATTACGCACTTGGCGAAATGGCTTTGGCTGACAGTATTGTGGACATTGTGGGCGAAGGTTGTCGTCAGGCGTTGCACTATAACTCTCAACTGACACCGGAACAACGTGCTGCCGTTTCACGTAATCTTAGTGTTCGTCAAAATCTTAGTTTAATGCAGAATATTTATTTGGCAAGTGCAGAATCTCGTAGCTCATTGGCTGATAAATATCGCGATTTGTTACAATTATATATCGGCTTGATGCCGAAATAAACTCGAAAATGTTTATAGAACAACCGCCCTCGTTCGTCAGACTCTTTTGGAAAGGAATCTGGCGAATGAAACGGGCTGGCGAGCGCACGGTTTATCTCACATTCGACGACGGACCGTGTCCGACCACCACACCGCAAATATTGGAAATATTACGCCGTTATCAATTGAAAGCTACTTTTTTTTGTGTTGGCGATAATGTGCGTAAATATCCCGAATTGTTTGAGCAGATAAAATGCGAAGGACATCATGTGGGCAATCATACGATGCACCATCTCAAAGGTTTTGGCACTAGCACTGAAACTTATTGCCGCGATGTCGCTGAAGCTAATGCACTCATCCACAGTCGCCTTTTTCGTCCGCCTTACGGACGTGTGAAGCCGGCTCAGCTAAAAGAAATTCGTAAAAACTATACCGTTGTGATGTGGGATGTAATTACGCGCGATTACAATCCCAAACTTAGTCCCGAAAAAATTGTGCGCATTGTGAAAAAATATGCGCGTAACGGTTCCATTATCGTTTTTCACGATTCTAAAAAATCTTCAGCAAATACACTTTCCGCATTGCCCCAAGCCATTGAAGCGCTTCTGGTTAAAGGTTTCTCTTTTTCGCAGTTACAATAAAATAGTTTATAGGGATTTATGTATAAAACTTAAAAAATTAAAAAAAAGAGAGCTGTTTTTTGATAGTTTTCAAATAAAAAGTAGGTTTTTATTTTCAAAGAATTGAAAAATCCAAAATTTAACCTATTTCTTTCGTGAAAATGAAAAAAAGATGGTAAAAACAATTTTTTTTAGCTTCAAAAACGGTTCAAAAACCAACTTTTTCCAGAGACAAATTAACACTCATTAACTATTTTAACAAGTCTAAATTGCATATTATCAGTTGTTTTAATTGCAAAACTCCGCAAATCGAAATTTTATTTTTACAAATAATAATAAACTTGTAAATTTGCACCGATATAATATGTGATTTATGATGTTCATTTTCAGATTCATCAAAAGTTTTATCGTAGGATTGTACAAAGGGCTAATTTATTGGTTTTTTTGGGCGAGCTCCGTCTCCATGCGTGACGAATTGTTTTGTTCTTATACTTTTAAAATAGCCGATAGTAAGTACGAAGTGGCAAACTCTGCTTTACCTCCTTTAAAAACTGTTATTGCCGATACCTACGATTTGTTAGCTTTGGATTTGCAGGACACTTCGCATCCCACGCAAGCCATTATCGCATCGTATATGGCTCATGCATTATCAAATTTGCGCGCATTGGCGGCTTCCGTCAAAGACCTTCCAGAAAAACACCGCGCGCGACTACGTTTCTGTTCCGATTAATATACTTTTTGTACCGTAACTTGATGTAAAAAACATCAGGGCAGGGTGCTTTGTGGGTAGTTATCAGATTACCGAAACGAGTTATATTTTACCAATTCCAAATCAAATAAATGAATATTTTTTACAACTATGAATAAACGAATTTTATTAGTATTTTGCTTAATAATGGGTAACGTAAGCCTTTGGGCGCAATTTCCTTACAATACCGATTTTACGGCAAGTCATTTCAGTAATCCCTCCATTGTAATTGCAAGTTCTGAGGCATCTTGGGACGGTGGTGTATGGCTAACAAATGGTGGATTTGATTGGACGGAAAGATACATTGTAGTAGCGTTAGACCAAGGCGGCATCCCCGACAAATTGACATTTACTTGTAAACAAAATTCAGTATTTTCTACAGGTGATGGTTTTAAAGTGTATCAGAGTGCGACCAACGGAAATTGGTCGGTAGTGTCTGAACCCGGACTTTCGGGAACTTCTGAAAAACCTTACACTGTGACACTTGCAAAGACCACAAAATATTTAAAATTCGGCTGGTCGGGCAACTTCAAAGGCTACTACACAAAAATAAATGTGAGTGAATTAAAGTATGTTACACCGTCGGCAAGTATAGTGGATTGTGGTACGTTGGACGTGTTGCAATCGTCGAATGATACACAATTTTCTATTGATTGGTGTAATGTAAAACCACTGACACTATCGTTGGATAACACAACTGATTTTGCATTAGGAACAGCATCAATAGCCTCAAGTACAGGTGCATATGGAACGGCATCGAATATTATAGTCGATTTTCATCCACAAACGAAAGGTGCAAAAACGGCGACCGTAACTGTTTCGGATAGCGATAATCAAACGTGGGCTACTATTACGCTCACAGGGCAGTCCAATGCGTTGTCGCAATCCATTGTATGGTGGGACGAAGAGACTACGATGCTTTCACGCGGCGACACTATTGGTTCAAACGAAAGTCCGTTTGTATTTGCTTCAAGCGATTTGCCACTGACGTCTCTTACATCAAGCGACGAAAACGTTTTGCGTATCGAAGGTGGGCGACTGATAGCGGTTGCTGCCGGTACGGCAGATATTATTGCTTATCAAGCAGGATCGCCTACTGTTGATGAGGTGCGCGATACGTTGCATTTGGAAGTAACTAATTTATTGACTCAAAAAATTACATGGACGCAACCGCTTTCATTTCTTTTAGGTGCAGCACAGACGGAATTGACTGCTGTTGCTTCAAGCGGTCTGCCGATAACCTACGAATTGGTTAATAATGCCAATAATATTGTAACACTCGTTGGTAATATGCTCACTATATCAACTACTAATGTAGGAACTGCCACGATTAAAGCTACCCAAGCCGGTAACGAAACTTACGCAGCTACTTCCTACTTACGTACGTTGCGTGTGCGCGACCCGAATGTCAGTTGTATAAATGAACCGTTGGCGTTGGAAGATAACAACGAATATTCGTTGAACATCATTCAAACGGGACCTGAATTTGTATTGAACGGTTATCCGGCGGTATTGACGTTTGAAGCCAAAAAATCGGCAATTGGTTTAAATTTTTTCTATGTACAGCAATATATTGGTTCGTCGTGGAGTGATGTGGCTAATCCGAGTTTAGGAAGTAATTATGCAACCTATACCTATAATCTTAATCGCAATGCCACAAAAATTCGTTTTCTGACGAGGACGGGTGCTACTTTAAAAAAATATTACAAAAATATTCGGGTAACGCGTGCTCATTTTATCGAAAGTAATCCGACAACCATGGTGATAAACGGGCAATTTGGCACGACAACTAAGAAAACAGTACAACTTACCTACTCGAATGTTCAGGATGAAATTCAATTGAACATTATTGGTAACAATCCTGATTTTCATGTTGAACCTGCTTTAATTTCTGTTGAGTGCGGTGATTACGGGACTAAAAATATATTTGTATCCTATACGCCTTCAGCTATTGAACCCGACACGGTAACATTAAATGTTTCAAGCGTAAAAGACGGTTGGAATCTTAATATTCCTATTACGACAACTGTCGAAAAACGTGCGCAATACATCAGTTGGGCTTTGCGCGATTCGTTGGCTTCTACGCAAACTTATACGCTTAATAAAATAAATCCTGTTTCCGGTTTGCCAATCACTTATAATTTTTCAGATGAAACCATACTCAAACTGGATGCCGATAATAAATTAGTGTTTTTGCAAGTTGATACGGTGGTTACCATTACTGCCAGTTGTGCCGGAAACGACTATTATCTCGATGCAGAAAATATTGTAAAGACTATTCGTTTGTTCAAAGGTTTACCGACTTTGACATTGCCGGTAGCTGCTGACACCATTTATTTCGGTCAAATACTTGGCTTGGTGCGGTTGGAAGGCGGTTGTGCTAAAGACATGAGCGACGACCTTGTTGCAGGTAGCTTTGTTTGGGAAAACTATTTGGCAGTACCTAATGCGGGCAATCCTGTTTCGTGTGCCATTAAATTTGTACCCGAAAGGAGAGATATTTACGGTGAAGTATTTGATTTTGTTGATGTAGTTGTTTTGAAATTGCCTCAATTTATCGAATGGAGCATGCCCGATAGTCTCGGTATACTCGACAGCATAACGCTTGATGCTCAAGTTGCTTCCGGTCTTAAAATCAGTTATCAATTGTCGGGTGAAGGAGCTACCTATGCTTCTATTGGCAGTGGTAATGAATTGAATTTAAATGCAACAGTCGAAGCTTTGGGCAAAGAGTTGACCATTACGGCTTGGCAGGTAGGCAATCATAACTATTTGCCTTCGGATACGGTAGTTTATACAGTAATTATACGCAAAACGATAGCGGAATTTTTTGCTGCGACAGAGCCGACAATTTACGGCAAAAATTTGGAAGATATTCCAATTTATGTCGATCATAATGTTGCGGGAACGTGGCAGTACGATGATACTTCTAACCCAATTTTGGATGTTTGCATTTATAGCTTGTCGGCAACGTTTACACCATCGAACCTTGAGTTATGTGAACCAAGTCATGTGGAAATTCCTGTGAACATTATCGCTATACCTACTACTATAGCTGTAGCACCTACGGCACAATCTATAGAACAAGGAAAATCACTCGGTGAAGCTACATTGGTTGGCGGTAGTGTCGTTGTAGCCGGAACTACGGATGTTGTAGCCGGAACATTTGCATGGCAAAACCCGAATTTCATTCCTGCAATCGGCGATAATCAAGAATTTACGGTGGTATTTACGCCTAACTCTACAAATTATGCGGTAGTAACCTGCACGGTAACATTAAACGTAACGCAGTAAAAAACATTCTAAACTAACATGAAAAAGATGAAAACAAATATATTAGTTCGTATGCATACACAAAAAACAATTATTCTGTATTGTTTGTTGGCGTTAAGTACAAGTTTATTTGCGCAACAATTACCGGATTCAAGTTTCGAAAATTGGGGCAATTCTTTTAACGGTGACCCTCAATTGGTAAATTGGAATGGCTCGAATGTAACCCAAGTGGGTTTCAATTTTACGTTTATGTATCGAGACGCCGGACGGATAAGCGGATACTGTGCTCGTGTAGCTGACAAGGAAGTAGGTGCCGCCGGCATTACCGAACCGGCTCCGGGTTATATGTCGTTGGGACAGCCGTGGAGCTACCTTGAGAGTCTCACAAAAATTAGTGAAGCGACTGCCGGAACTGATGGTGGCATCAATTTTACATATCGTCCCGATACAATGGCGATATGGATAAAACGTACAGGCAACAATACGGACAAAGAATATTATCATCTATTGTTCTATTCGTGGAAAGGTCAAAGTGTAGGTGAAAGCTACACCGGTAAAAACGGCAGTTGTACTTCTACTACTCATATTAATGAAGAGTCTGATATACGTCAGGTGATGAACGGAAATGTTTGTAGTACAAAAAGTTATGCAACTCAAGTAGCTGAAGGATGGGTAAAAGAGCGTAAAACATACGATTCGTGGACATTGATAAAAGTTCCCATTTATTACATGAATGATAACGTTCCCGAAAAATGCAACGTTATTTTATCGGCGGGTAACTATCCTAATTTCCGTGCAAATAGCGGTTTGTACCCGGGAAACACACTTTATGTCGATGACCTTCAACTGATATACAGTTCGGCAATCGGCGATTTATATGTGAACAATAAAAAATGGCTTGGTTTTGACCCTAATCTGCGCAATGGCGAAGAGCAAACATACGCTTTGGGATTGGGCGTTACTACCGTACCTACTGTTTCTGCTAAACGTGGTGCCGGTTCATTGACCAACTGTAGAGGAACATCAGCTAGCTTTGCAGGACGTACGCTTTCGGGTAATGAAATAACAATTACCAATGCTACAGAAGTGGGAGGTACTTCGGGCAATAACATTACAACAATAGTGGTGAGAGCTGAAGACGGTTCGTCCACATCGACTTATAAAATTAAATTCGTTGCTGAACAATCGACCAACAGCCGTCCGGCAAACATCACTTATACGGTTGACGGTGAAACATTTTCTTTGCCGAATTTCAGTGGTTATGTAACTAATTATAATGTAGAATTGCCCTTTGGAACAACTTCCATTCCGACCATAGAAGCCGTAAAAGGCGATGACGGTCAGGAGTTTGTTTATACGCAAGCTACAACTATCCCCGGTACTGCCACATTAAAATCAACGGCGGCGGACAAAAATTATTCATCTACTTATGTGATAAATTTCTCTGTTGGTCAATTGGACGACAATAAATTGGCTGATATTAAAATTGACGGCAACTCGCTGCCCGGTTTTTCGCCAACCAAAACTACCTATACGGTAGAATTGCCGCTCGGCACAACAACTTTGCCGACCATAGAGCCAATATCGGCGTATGCTCAAGGTGCACAGACCATTACCGTTGAAAACAATGTAACTATTTCGGGAGAAACGTGCATCGGAACTTACAATATTTCGGTAAAAGCTCCCGGAAATGTTACTACAAGGGTGTACAGATTGTCGTTTAAAATTACCGCTTCTACCTATTCCTATCTGAAAGATATAAAAGTTGGCGGCGTTTCTATTGAAGGATTTGACCCGATGCTGTTTAACTATTCTTATGCCTTGCCGCAAGGAACCACAGTATTGCCTTCTATCGAAGCAGTAAAGGGCGATGCTTATCAACAAACGCCTGTTATAGAAACCGGCGGAGTGGATGGAGTAACCAAAATTACCGTTACGGCGGCAAGCGGTGCGCAAAGCATCTATCGCATCACTTTTAGCGTACCAAAATCGTCGAACGCTTCTTTGAGCGATTTGAGGGTGAACGGTACAACCATTCCCAATTTTAACCCCAATACATTAGTTTATAATTATGAATTTCCGATTGGGACGACAACTGCGCCGGTGGTAACTTATACGGCGGGCGATGAATATCAGACCATTACAAAAATGGATGGCGGTTTGAACGGTACGACACGAATTATTGTTCAGGCGCAAAATGGTTCGGTAAAAACGTATGTCATCAATTTTTCGGTGGCACGTGCCGACAATACTACATTGTTGGATATAAAAGTAGGTGGAGTAAGTATACCTAATTTCGATCCAAATGTTTACACTTATACATATAAGCTGGCGCGCGGAACAACTGTTTTGCCGGAAATTACCTATACCGCACACGATGAATATCAAACCATTACTGTTCGTAACGGTGGTATTGAAGGCGGTGTAAAAATTATTGTTAAATCGCAAGTAGGCACTTCGGCAACGTATGTCATCACATTTTCAATCGAAGTATCGTCGAATGCCGATTTGCAGCAAATTTTTATCGGAGGTAATGCGCTGAACGGCTTTAACGCTAATGTGTTTAATTATACCTACGAATTACCGATTGGCACAACCACTTTGCCTGCAGTTACATGGACAGCGGGCGATGCTTATCAAACCATTACCAAAACCGATGGCGGATTGAATGGTACTACAACTATTGTTGTTCGCTCGGAGGACGGTACAAAAACAAATACTTACCGCATTACTTTTACTGTGGCGCAAGCCGACAATGTTACGCTGAATGATATATTGGTGGGTGGCGTAAGTATTCCTAATTTCCATCCTAATACATTTGAATACAGTGTTTTACTCGAACGTGGAACCACCGTTTTGCCGGCGATTACTTATGTGTTGCACGATGCTTGGCAGAAAGTGCGTGTCGTGTCGGCAGGAGTGTCGGGCGATACGCGCATTATCGTTACAGCTCAAACGGGTGCGACGGCAACTTATATTATTCATTTCTCAGTAGAGAAATCGGCGAACAGTCGATTGGCAGGCATTTCGATTGGTGGCGTTGCATTAGAGAACTTTGACCCTGAAGTTTTAACATACGATTATACACTTAAAAGCGGCACGGCTATTTTGCCTGAAATAGGTTATACCAAAGGCGATGATGCCCAAAAGGTGCTGGTGGTAAAAGGCGGTATCAATGGTGCGACAACGTTGCGTGTTATAGCTGAAAATGGTGACGAAACGCTTTATACCATTAATTTTAGTGTAGAAAAATCGGAAAATGCGTTTTTGAAAAATATTTTTATTGATGATGTGCCATTGGCAAATTTTGACAAAAGTACGTTCTACTATGTTTATCGTTTGCAACCGACTGCGACTGTTTGCCCGAAAATTACTGTTGAAAAAGATTTGGGACAGAGCGTATCCATTTCAAAACCGTTGCTTACCGGCGAAGTGCGCATTGTGGTAACACCGGAAAGTGGCGGAAGCAATACCTATATTATTAAGATGATGTTCGATTTGTCGGACAATACTGCGTTGGCTGATTTGCGTGTGGCGGGAACGACTATTTTAGGATTTTCTCCCGAAAAATTAGAATATACCTACGAATTGCCCATTGGAACAACTGTTTTGCCGACTATTACTTATACAGCGGCGGAAATTGACCAAAAAGTATCGGTAACCAAAGGTGATACTTCTTATGTTCGTGTAGAGGCAGCCGACGGTTCAGAAGCTCTTTACACCATCTATTTTATTATTCCAAAATCAAACAATGTGCAGTTAGCCGGTTTGATGATAGGAGGCGTGGCGTTGGCTAATTTTGATGCTAATGTAACGGAATACGATTACGAATTGGTTCGTGGTACAACAGTATGTCCGACTATTGAAGCTGTAAAAGGCGATGTGATGCAAAACGTGTCGGTATTGTCGCCGATGTTGGAAGGCGTAGGTAAAATAATTGTTGTGGCGGAAACCGGCATTACAAATATTTACACTATTAATTTTCATTTCAACAAATCCAATATCAGTACGTTAGCGGCTTTAAAAGTTGGTGGTAGCGATATTTTGCAATCCGAACAGCTTGAATACAATTATATTTTGCCAAAAGGAACAGTAGTTTTACCGACTATTGTTGCTGAAAAAGGCGATGAATACCAAACCGTTACGGTTTTAAGTAATGGAGTAAACGGTCAAACGTCCGTTGTTGTGAAGGCTGAAAACGGTACTGTTACAACTTACACTATTAATTTTTCAGTTGCTCCGTCAAGTGATGTACAACTCCTTTCGTTAAAATTGGACGGCGTAGAATTGTCGGGCTTTTCTCCCGAAATTTTGGATTATGTCGATACGTTGGCTTATGGCGTTAAAACAGCACCTATAGTAACGGCTTTTGGCAGCGATCCTGCCCAACAAATTATCATTGCCGATGCTCCTGCCGTTGAAGGTACAGCAACTATAAAAGTGATAGCCGAAGATGGGAACACAGCGACTTATAGCGTGAAATTTGTTCGAGCCAAACAATCAAATGCTTCGTTGAAAGCTATTGCCGCCAACGGTCTTGATTTAACTGATTTTTCATCTGAAAAAACAGATTATGTTATTGACATTGAAGCCGATGCAGCAGCACCAAAAATAACGTACGAAAAGTACGATACAACACAAATTGTAGCTGTGGCGGATGCCGGACTGAAAGGTGTTAAAATAGTGGTTACTGCTCAAAACGGCAATCAGCGCACCTATACTGTTCGCTTTAATGTGTTGCCGAGTTCAAATGCGTTGTTGGCAGACCTTAAAATGTTCAATGGCAATGAATTTGTGTCGCTTAATAATTTTGATGCCAATACATTTACGTATGTGGACACGTTGCAATGGCGCACAAAAAATGTGCCTTCCATTCATCCTGTGCCGGCTCAAAACGGACAGACTATTACCATTAAATATGGCGCGATAAATGACACAACGCTGATACGTGTAGTTGCTCAGGACGGTGTTACGACTACGGATTATTCTGTTTATTTCCCTGTTCTTAAGTCGAGCGTTGCCACTTTGGGCGATATCAGTATTGACGATGCGGAACTGTCGCCGGCATTTACACCTACCGAGTTTAACTATGTGGCTACGTTGGCTTATGGCACTTCCAGCGTTCCGACAATTCGTTGGGCGCAGGGTGAAGATTTTGGTAAACAGCTTGTTGAACAGCAAGTTACAATTTTTGCACCAAGTTTGCGTGATACTGCACATATTGTAGTAACTGCCGAAGACGGGTCGCAAAAAACCTATAATATTACTTTTACCGTTCGCGAAAGTGGCAAATCTAATGTATTGCAGTCTATTTTTATTGACAAATATCATTTCGATTGTACGCAACAAAGAGATTTTGCCATAGAATTGCCTTATGGGGCAACAACAATGAGTGCCATCACAGTTATTAAAAATTATCCCGAACAAACCGTACTGATTGATAACGGCGGAGCTTATGCGCCGACTACCATTACAGTAAAAGCCAATCAAGCGGGCGTGGCGGATGCCATTTATACCATTACGCCGACCATAGCTAAATCGCAGGCAGTTTTGGATAGCATTAAGGTAAATGGACTTCCGATAGCGGATTTCAATCCTTACAAATTCCAATATGTGGTGAGCGTGAATAATGGCGAAGGTGAATTGCCAACTCTTGAGTATGTGAACAATACCACCACATCGTCGGTAGAGGAAATGATTAACGGCACCAAGTTTTGCACTATACAAGTAGTAGGCAAGGACGACGGTACTGAAAACACTTATAAAATAATTTATTATTACGCCAATGATGTGTTGCCGAATGGCGAATTTACGGAGTGGACAAATGCGGCTATCTATACAGCTGCTAAAAAACCTACCGGATGGTCGATGATTGCCGATGCGGTGGACAAAACCGACATCAAAAGTAATGCAACTATTTTTGGTTTGCCTATTGGTAGTTTGATTACCGTTGGAACCTATACGCCCAATGAGGCTGTAACTCAATCAGGTAATATAGTTCGTCTTCGAACCATTTACAACAGTGCATTGAAGAGTTCTATTCCGGGGTTAATCACTCTTGGAGAAATGACCGCTAAATTAGCGCAAGAGGCTTCTGTGACGGATGTTACCGGAGGTATTCTCTTCCGCAATACGCCTGATAAAGTTTCGATGCGCTATCAACCCGTATCAAAATCGAATGTAAGCAGTACGCATTTTGTCTATTCTTTGAATAACGGCGCTTATAAAAAAGAGGTTTTCGACAACAACTTCAATAATACGTGGAAAACAATGGAATTACCGTTGTTGGATAATACGGTAGATGCTCCTTCGATGATGAATATTATCATTAACAGTTGCGAAAAAGAAAACACGAGTACTTTAGCCCAAAATGCCGCTTCCGAGATGAATGTCGATTGGATTCGTTTTGCTTACAACAGTAAGATTAGCAAAATTTTGGTTAATGGCAAGGCAACTACCGGATTTAAAGGTAAATATGATGGCGGTTGGGTACAAGCCGTGAAAGTGGATGCCGAATTGCAAGGCGAACCGATTTTGAGTTTTATCGGCGAAGTGGACGATCAAGAATATACTTACCGTTACGATGCGGAGGTGGAAAATTGCAGTGGCAGCAAAACGCGCGTTGCTTATATTACTTCTAAAGCTGAAGATGGTACTTTGAGCCAATATGTAGTTAATATCAATCGTCCGTTTTCGGCTAATTCCGGTTTGAAAACAATAGTGGTGAACGGTGATACTGTTCAAGGTTTTGCTCCCGCCACAACTACTTATACGGTTGAAATACCAAATTCTACGCGTTTTGCGCCTGATGTGATGGCAGTTCGCGGCAATATGCATCAAACAATTGTGTGCGATACGCTTTCGACCAAAAAGGCGGTATTTACCGTTACGGCTGAAAACGGTACGCAAACGATTTATACTTTAAATTTTGTTGAGGCTAAAAATGATGACACATCGTTGAAAAAAATTTCTGTTGATGGTATTACCGATTTTATTTTTGCTGCCGATACAATTAATTATGTAGTGCAACTTGCTGCCGAAACTGCATTGCCGAATGTTTTCTTTGAAAAACGTAGCGACGGACAAACGGTAACCATGGCAGTAGATACGATAACCACATTGTTGGTTGTAGCCGAAAACGGCATAAACCAAAAAACGTACACTATTAAGTTTGAGTTTGGAGCAACTGCTACAACTTCGGGCAAGTTGGTGGAAATTAAAGTGGACGGTATTCCTGTGGCAAGTTTCGATAAAGATTTGTTCTATTACGAAAGCAATAAAAAGGCTGCGGTTGATTTTGTTCGCGAATTTGCGAAGGATAGAGTGGAACAATTTATCACTAACGACTCTATTGTGTGGAACGTGTATGGCTCAGAACAACACAATTATTGCCTGAAATTTATTAAAGAATTGTCGGACAATGTCTATTTACAGACACTTCTTGTCGATAATGACACGCTCGACAACTTTACTATTTACGAAAACAACTACGAGCTGACAACTCTTTCAGTCTCTGAAGTTCAGGCGATATATGCCGAAGAAGGACAAATGATGGATGTGCGTTTTGATAAGTCGGTTGCCGATAATGATTATTTGGGTTTCTTTACGTTTACAATTACAGCAGCCAACGGCACAAAAGATTCGACCATTGTGCGCGTGAAACGCTTGAAATCGAACAGCGGCGCATTGGGTGCTTTGTTGGTGAATAATGATCCGTTGCGTGTTGATGGCACTGGCTATGTAGCTTCGAGCGCATTTAACGCCGATGTGTTGTTGTATAACATCACGTTACAAAGTACCAATCCGAAATTGACTAATCCGAAAATGCCGAATATTGAGGCAATTGCCGGAGCGGTTGGACAAACTATTAGTATTGAGCAAAACGGTATCAATGCTACGTCGTACATTGTAGTAACGCCGGAGGATGGTTCTGTTGAGAACGAAAGAAGCTACGAATTGAACATTGTTGTTGAAAAATCGAACAATACCGATTTGTCGAATATTTTGGTGAATGGAAAGCCTATTGTCGGTTTCCGTCCCGATTCGTTGGAATATGAAGTAACGGTGCCGAGAGACGGTAGTACGCCTGCTGTAACTTACTCTGCTACTGACCAATTCCAGACAGTAACGCCTATAATATCATCGGAAGAAGCTCGTTTGAATGTGAAAGCTGAAAATGGTGCCGAAAAAACATACGTGGTGCATTTCGCCGTTCCACCGATTTCCAATGATGCTACATTGGCTGATTTGAAAGTGGACGGAACAACCATTAATGGATTTGCTCCCGATGTGTTGAACTATTCTGTGTTGTTACCACAAGGTAGTTTGGTGGTTCCGAGCGTAGAAGCGTTCAAATCTCACGACGGTCAAACGATAATAATAGAGAAAAACGGTATTGGCGATACTACGTTGATCACCGTAACCGCTGAAGATGGCATTACGCAACAGGTTTACGCCATTGCTTTTGATGCTGAAAAATCGCACAATGCCGATTTGGAAGGCATATCGGTAAATTATGTGCCAATTGCCGATTTCGATGCCAATGTATTGCGTTACCATGTTATTTTACCGACCAACATGCAACCGACTGTTATTGGTATTAAAGCCGAAAGTGTACAGCGAATTGACAAAACGATTTATGGCAACGATTCCGTTTCTTTAAAGGTAACCGCCGAAGACGGTTTAAACACCAAAACCTATGTGGTAACGTTTGAGGTTCAGGCAGCATCGAATGCTTATTTGGGCGGACTGCTGTTAGATGAAACTTCCATTGAAGGTTTCCGTCCCGATTCGTTGAATTATGTTGTTACGTTGCCTGCAGGAACGACTGTAACCCCCGAAGTTACTGCTATTAGCGGAAGTGACGGACAAAATATTATTATTTGTAACAACGGCGTTCGCGATACGACAACTATAATGGTAACAGCCCAAGACGGCATTACTACGCTTACCTATACGATATTCTTCGATGTTGCTTTGTCCGACATTGATACGTTGGCAATGATTTATTTGGACGGTTCGCAGTTGGAAAATTTCCATTCGCAAGTTTTGTCGTACAACATTACTTTGCCTGTTGGAACGCGCACTTATCCGACCATTACATGGGAAAAAGGAGAACGGATGGAGTTTGTGAAATTGGATACGATAGAGCGAACGACTTATGCCGCAAGTTTTGCTATCAATGTCGAATCTGAAAAATTCCATGCAACGGGCGAAGGTAATTCGCGCACTTATACACTCAACTTTACTGTCGAAAAATCGGCTGTTGATACGTTGGCGATGATTTACATCAAAGGCGATTCGCTGGATAATTTCCGTGGCGACACATTGATTTATAACATTGAATTGCCCGTAGGCACGCGTCTGTTACCAACTGTTGATTACACGCTTGCTGATAATTTCCAAACTGTAGTTGTCGATTCTGTTGATACAGATTTGACGGATTATGCAGCGCAGATAAATATAGAAGTTACGGCTGAAAACGAAAGCCTGAAAGTGTACGAATTGCACTTTACGGTGGCTAAATCGGCGGTAGATACGCTCAAAAATATTACTATCAACGGCTTAAGCATTGCGCTCAATGGCGACAATTACACGTCGGACAAAGCGTTTGCCGGAAGCACTTTTGAATATCATCTGTTGTGGGCTATTGGCTCTGCCAAAAATCCGTTGCCGCAAATTGACTATGAAATGGGCGATACTTTGCAAACTGTTGCGCCTGAACTTGTGGAAATGAAATCGTACAACGACACCACGATTATTGTGGTTACGGCTGAAAACGGTAATTCTAACACTTACACGATTTACCACCAATTACAACATTCTGAGGTAGATACGTTGGCTATGATTTATGTTAATGACGAACCTCTTGCCAATTTCCATGCCGACACGTTGACTTACAACTTGACTTTGCCGGTAGGTACACGCAAGTTGCCAAAAGTAGAATTTGATAAAGGAGACGTATGGCAAACAGCCAAACTTGATACGGTTTTGGCAGAAACTTATGCTTCTAAATTAGAAATTCACGTTACCGCCGAAAGCGGAAAACAGCGCACATATACATTGAATTTTGTCGTTGAAAAATCGGCTGTCGATACGTTGGTAATGATAACTCTTGACGGTAAACCGTTGGAAGGTTTTGCGCCTAACATTTTTTCGTACAACTATACGTTGCCAATCGGAACGGATACATTGCCGACTATTGCCTACGAAATGGGCGATACGTTGCAAACTGTTAGTGTGGTGAATAACGGCGTGAATGGCAGTTACCAAATTATAGTAACAGCTGAAAATGGTACGCAAACCATCTACACCATCAACTTTACCGTAGCAAAATCGACAAATGCTTATCTGAAAAATCTGTTCTACGATGGTACGGCTATTGAGAATTTTGACCTGGAACTGTTTATGTACACTATAAAATTGCCTTTTGACACAGCAGCAGTAGCGGTTCCTGAAATTAGTGCAGAAAAAGGCGAAGAGAATCAGACTGTACAGATAACGCAAGCCGCCACAATCGCCGATACGGCTGTGGTAACTGTAACCGCCGAAGACGGTGTAACGGTGGTTGTCTATAAGGTGGCGTTTGAAATGCTGCAATCGGACAATGCCCTTCTGGAAATGATATTCCTGAACGGTGAAGAGATGAATAAAGCAGCCAAAGGATTTACTGTAAATGATGATTTCGATGCTGAAACGTTCGAATACACAATAGGTTTCCCGTACGGAACTCAACAGTTGCCTGAAATTACATGGAAAGGTCAATTGCCGAACCAATATTATACGACTATCGATTCGTTGGTTGTTAATCCCAAAGATTCTACGGCAATCATCACGGTTGTTTCAGAGAATGGAGAAGTTACCAACGAATACCATTTGAAATTCTATGTGGGAATGTCGGATAATTGCAAACTAAACGATTTGTATTTTGAAGGTGTTCAATATCCGCCTTTTGAACCGACTTTCCATTCCGATTCTACCGAATATGTTTTGAAGTTTGAAGTGGGAACGAAAATAGAAGAATTACCGAAATTAGAGCATGTACGCTATGTTAAAGGCGATGAGGTACAAATTGTAAATGTTACTTACGAGCAACTGCTTAAAGATACGGCATATACGACTGCGGGCGACTATACATTGGCGTTCAATGGTGTTTTAGTTGCCAATAATGAAAGGATAGATAAGCAAGCAGGCGAAACAGTTACACTCAATGCGGGTGATACGCTCTTTACCAAAGTGAACGTGCCCAATCCTTTCAAAATATTTGTTTCCGTTACGGCACAAAATGGTGTAACGCGCAGAATTTATGTAGTGGATATGCAGATTTTGAAATCCGAATTCTCGCTGCTCGACGGTATTACTATTAACGGTGTTGCTTTGAAAGGTTTTGAGCCGGAAGTGTTTGAGTACACCTACCTTGTACCGATGGGTATTACTACCGTTCCGTTGGTTGAAGGTATTGTTGATATGGAAAAACACCCACTTTCTCCACGCGAAGTGTTTGTAACTATGGGTAATTTGGGTGACACAACTTACATTTATTGTGAAGCGGAAGACAAAATTCACCAATCTATTTATAAGATTGTTTTCGAATCGTCAACTATCAATCAAGGTGATGCACCTACGAAAGAAGATGTTCACTGGACGGTGCTGGGAAATGGTTTCTTCAAAGCTACCACGTGTCGCAACAATGTGAAGATTGCTATATTTGACACGGCTGGCCGTTTGATTACCATGCAAGATGTACCGGTTGTCGATCCTAATGATGATATTCGCGACTCGGGTGCAGCAGGTGTTACCTTCCATTTTGAACGGAAAGGTAGAATCTTTATCTATGTATTCTATTATGGAACTAAAAAAGTAATAACAAGTGAAAAATTTATTTATTAAACAATAATTAACAATGAAAAAATTAACAATAAAAAGAGTAATTTTATTAGCTTGTATAATTTGTGGAATGCAAACTATACAAGCAGAATGTTATCTTTTAAATGATGCTACAAGTTATCAAATACAAAATGGGTGGAGTACAAAATTTGATAAAACTTTTACAATTGCAACACCGGGACCAGGTAATAGGCTCACGTTTAATTTTTCAAAAAACAGTTTTGGAGTAGGTGGTGTTACTGTAATTGCAACCTATCAGGACAATACAAGTGAAACTTTATTATCGAAAGGGACTTCAAGTAGTTATGATATACCGCTAAATAATAAAATTCTTTCACAACTTCTTTTTAAAGCGGATGGTAACACGCCTCCTACTTTGTCAAAAACTATTAGCAATGTTAAAGTAACGCAGGCTAAACTCATTACGTCGTCTAGTCCACAATTGGTTTTCAACACACTTAAAGTAGAACAAGAACAAGAGAAAACAACAACTATCACCTATTCTAATGTTGGGAACGCAACGTTGCAATTGAATGCCAATACTTCGGGTTATTTCTCAATCACACAAGGAGGCACACAAGGAGCAACTTGCAGTGCCACACAAACGGTAAAAATTAAATATGCGCCGTTGTTAGCAGGAACTCATACTGCCGTTTTAAATGTCTCTGATGGTGTTTCTTCTGTTGCTGTACCTCTTGAAGGAAGTTGTATTAAATATGTGCAAACCATCGATTGGCACATCTCTTCAATGTTGTCCTCTAAAACAGAACATACCGACATTGCTGTGGCTTCTTCAGGTTTACCTTTAGAATATGTGTCGAGCAATCCCGATGTCGTGGCTGTGGAAAATGGCGTGTTGAAGGCAAAAAGTGCCGGAGAAGCTACCATTACAGCTACGCAATTAGGGACTTACTATTGGGAAGCAGTATCTTCGACGAAAACCATTACGGTAGTGGATAAGGAAGTGCAGACTATTACATGGGAACAGGATTTGTTCCGTCTGACAGAAGATGCATCTCCTATAACTCTTACAGCAATGGCTTCGAGCGGGCTCCCCGTGCGTTACGAATCTACTAACACTGCTGTGGTAAGTGTTAATGGT
>DUQS01000014.1 GCA_012837685.1 Bacteroidales bacterium | reverse complement strand
TAAATAATTATTTCTCCCGGCGCAGATTCCGTAGTTCAAAATAAATTGACAGGTTGGACGTAAAAAAAACGCCCGCCCTAACATACTACATTCATTGTTGTTCCAATTATTATCAAAGAACGAAAAACCTAAAACAGTCCAAAATTGAACAGGTCAAAAAAAATAGACCGAAAAGGAGTGCAAAGATAATGCTTTTAAAAGTAACTACCAAATTTAAAAACAAATTTTTTTAAAAAATCGTGCAAAAAAAAATTGAAAGCGTCCTTCCAAAAGCGGATGCAAAAGTAATACTTAAAAAAATAACACGCAAATAAAATGAGCAACTTTTTTAAAGGAAAAATACAAATTGCTTAAAATAAGATATTTAAAAATAAAATAGGGTTTGTTTTCTTAGATTTTCAGATATAAATATCCCTGAAAAATATGTTTTTCAGCATAAAAATTGAAAAACTTTGGCGTTTTTTATCAACTATTTTTCGTGAAATGACGTTTTTTTGCTCAGAGATTGCGAAAACCGTAGATGTTATGGATGTGTAATATACCTATTATATTATTGTTTTTTGTTTTATCAACAACTGCCAACGTTGTTATTTTGTATAAATCCATCAATTCCAAAGCATCGTTTACCATATCGTCGGCAGCAATTGTTTTAAAATTGGTACTCATAAAATCAGCCGCTGTCAACGAATGGAATTCGTCATGTTTCTGAACGGCACGGCGAATATCGCCATCGGTAATGATGCCGGTTACGACACCTTTGGCGTTGGAAACCATAGTAACACCCAACTTTTTAATGCTGACTTCACACACAATGTCTTTAAAAAGTGTTGTTTCGAATACCATTGGCACAACATCGGTCATACAATCCTTAACTTTCGTGAGCATTCGACGCCCAAGCGCACCGCCCGGATGGTACAACGCAAAATTTTCGGGGCGGAAATTACGTTTTTCCATAAGACAAACCGCCAAAGCATCGCCCATTACCAATGCGGCAGTGGTTGAAGTGGTGGGAGCAAGCCCTATTTTCGAAGCCTCTTTTTCTATACCTATATCCAAACAGAAATCGGCTTTCTGAGCAAGGCTGGATTTTATATTTCCCGTTATGGCAACAATGGGACAGCCCATTTTTTTCACAGGGTCAATAATATTAAGAATTTCGGTCGATTCGCCGCTATTGGAAATAACTACCACTACGTCGGCAGGTGAAACCATACCCAAATCGCCGTGAAGAGCTTCGGCGGCATTCATAAAAATAGATTGCGTACCCGTAGAAGCCAATGTCGAAGCAATTTTATGTCCAATAATACCGGTTTTGCCAATGCCCGTTATCACAACTTTCCCTTTTGCATGGAAAATTAAATCGACAACTTGATTGATTCTTTCATCAATTCGGTCGGCAACCTTTGCTATTTCTGACATTTCAAGACGAAAAACCTCTTTGCTTCTTGCTATGCAATCCATAATTACAGATTTTTAGTAATGGAATCGATGGCTACCGCTCGCGTAAGGATAGCGCGCATATCGGACAATTTTAATTGATTTGCTGCATCAGACCAAGCTTCGGCAGGCGATGTGTGTACTTCGGCAAATATTGCATCGACACCTATTGCCAAAGCGGCATTCATCAAATACGAAACATATTTACGGTCGCCACCGGTCGTTGTTCCATTGATGCTCGGTTTCTGTACCGAATGTGTAGCATCGAACACCACGGGATAGCCATACGAACGCATTTCTATCAAACCCCGCATATCGACCACCAAATTGTTGTAACCAAATGAAGTACCGCGTTCGCACAAAAGCACTTGGTCGTTGCCCGACTCTACGCATTTTGTAATAACTTGCTTCATATCCCACGGAGCCATAAATTGACCTTTCTTTATATTGATAACTCTGCCTGTTTGCGCAGCAGCCACCAATAAATCGGTTTGGCGCGAAAGAAAAGCGGGAATTTGAATTACATCAGCCACTTCGGCGACAATAGAGCATTGCCACGATTCGTGTACATCGGTAACAATGGGCAAACCATAAGTTTCCTTCACTTTTTGGAGCACCCGTAAGCCGGTTTCCAAGCCTACACCGCGCAACGATGCAAAAGAAGAACGGTTTGCTTTGTCGAACGACGATTTGAAAATAAAATTAATACCCAAGTCGTCAGTTATCCGCTTCAGTTCCTCTGCAACGGTAAAAATTAATTTTTCGCTTTCAATAACACACGGACCGGCCATCAACGTAAACCGCTGATTACCACCTATCGAAAAATTATTGACTTGGATTTGACGCATTTTTTTAGTCACAATTAGAATAAAACTTTATCCAATCAACTTCCATAAAACCTTCGCCACCTTTTTGTTTGGCTGTGATATAAGAACTTAACATCGGGAACATCGGTTCGCTTGGCACACCGTTCGACGTACGGAATACTTCTACATTATTTATATACCACACCAATTCTCTTTTTGTCCACACCAACGAATAGATGAAAAACGACCCGAAATTGATGCCGGTAATTTTTCTGGAAGTGTATTGATTTTCAAATTTTGTTTTCCAATAAACTCCCACTTCTAATGTTTTACCGTTGCATTTACATATATTTATAATAGGAAGTTTACTGTCGCCCGTTAGCCAGAAAGCGTGCGATATTCCTCTTCCTTTGAAACGCATTTTAGCGCGGAAAACACCATACTGCTGCGAAATGGCATTAGCACCATGCAAAACATCTCCCGTATAGTCGAAATGATGATTAACAAAACCTAATTTAGCATTCCACGCACGCGTTTCAATAGGCTCTTTTCGCACCACAACATTCAAGATGCCTTCCGACACAAACGTGTTGTTACCGTTGTTGTTACCTTGTTTTTCAGAAGTGAGCGAATAGTTGCCAATCAGTTCTTTTTGTTTGTAGAAAAATCCGCTGTTCCATTTGGAAGCATTCATTGTATTCCAATCGAAATTTTCAGTAAATGTCGAAGTATATTTGTTCAGAATCTCAAACGGTTTCGGGTCTGTCTTTTTATAAAAAATGATGTCAATATTAGCAGATAATTCTAAATATCTGCGTTCGGTATGGAAATCTTCGGTACGTTCCCAACGATTTCTGTCTGCCCAAAAATCGTTTGCATCGATAAATTCTTTGGTAGATACTTTAGCTTTCAACCTTTCATATTCGCTAATAATATAGGAAGAATGGAAGCGCATATAATTTTTGTACCTTTTCGATTTTTCAAATTTTTTATAACGGCGCAGTTCTTCCGATTTTTTCAATTCATTTTTTTTGCCCAACAGACGGTATTCGGGCGTTTTTTTGAAAGCTAAAAAATCTTTCAATTCGGCAGACTCCAATGTTTCGTAATAGTGATTAATATTAAAATTGTTGTCCAGCTTACGAAATTTTTTTAAATCCCGATATTCTTGGGTGTCTTTGTATTTACGCGACAAGAGCATTTTTTTGTTTTCGCGAAATTCGGGGGATTTTACCTGTTCGTACAGGTGTTGGTATTCCTCCAATTCTTTCGATTGCTCAATAAATTTGTAGCGTTTGTAATCAGCTAAAAGGGCATTGTATTTGGCTTCTATTTTCGCCGTGGACATCATGCCTCCCAATAAGTTTTTCCAAAACAGATTCATAAATAAAGTTTTAAGGTTATTGCTGTATTGTTTGCAAATAATTGATACATTCTTCAGCCGAATTGACAATTTTAAGAATTCCGTCCTTCAGGTTGTAGCCTAAATTTTCGTGATGCATACGGTCTATCAAAGCTATCAATCCGGCATAATAATCGTCAGAATTGACAACTATCACTTTCCCATCGTGAAAACCAATCATACCCGAAGCTATTGCATCGCACATCTCATCGAATGTGCCAAATCCTCCGGGAAGAACTATAAAAACATCTGAAAATTCCTTCATCATCTCCTTGCGTTCGCTCATGTCGCCAACGATATACAGTTGGTCGGGCAAAGTACTTTTGCGTCCTTTGTCCACTATCACTTGCGGCACCACGCCTATAATATCGCCGCCACCTTCGTGGACAGCTTCTGCCACCGCATCCATCAATCCGCCTGTAGCGCCACCGTACACTAACGTATGACCCTGTTCGGCTATAAAATTGCCTATCAAGCGAGCTTCGGCTTTAAAAGCTTCGCTCGTTTGCGGAGCCGATGCACAGAAAACGCAAATATTCATAATTTGTTATGTTTACACACACTCAAATTGACATTTAATTCGCAAATATACGGAATTCATTCCAAAAAAACGCCATTTCCGAAGAAAGAATGTGAGTTTTTATTTTTCTTGCAAAAAATTATGCATTGCTGCAGCCGCTTTACGACCATCGCCCATTGCCAAAATAACCGTCGCTCCTCCGCGCACAATGTCGCCTCCGGCAAAGATTGTGGGAATGGAACTTTGCATCGTATCCGCATCTACTTCTATCGTGCCTTTTTTGGAAACAGCCAATCCTTCAATGGAACGCGGCACCAACGGATTGGGCGAAACTCCCACACTAACAATAACTTGGTCAACGGGAATTGTTTCGACAGCTCCTTCGATAGGCACCGGACGGCGTCTTCCCGAAGCATCGGGCTCGCCCAACTGCATTTTTTGCAATACCATAGCCACTACATGACCTTTTTCATCACCGATATATTCTATTGGATTATGCAAAGTCATAAATTCGACACCTTCTTCTTTGGCATGTTGTACTTCTTCCAAACGCGCAGGCATCTCCTCTTCCGAACGGCGATAGATAATCATGGCACGTTTTGCACCCAAACGGCGTGCCGTGCGCACAGAGTCCATAGCGGTATTTCCGCCGCCTATCACCGCCACATTTTTGCCGCGAACTATAGGTGTATCGAAATTATCATCGGCAGCATGCATTAAATTGACGCGTGTCAAATATTCGTTGGACGACATAACGCCCACCAAATTTTCTCCCTTTATATTCATAAAATTAGGCAATCCCGCACCACTCGCCACAAAAAGCCCTTCATAACCTTCGGCTTTCAAATCGTCGAAACTGATGGTTTTACCGACAATGCAATTTTTAATGAATTTCACGCCCATTTTTTCCAAATTGTTGATTTCTACATCTACAATTTTATTGGGCAAACGAAATTCGGGTATGCCGTACTTCAAAACTCCGCCAATTTCGTGCAAAGCCTCAAACACGGTAACATCGTATCCCAATTTAGCCATATCGCCGGCAAATGATAATCCCGAAGGACCGGAACCAACGACACCAATTTTGCGACCATTTTTTGCCGCCATTTTAGGCAACGAAATTTTGCCGCTCTCGCGCTCGTAGTCCGCAGCAAAACGTTCCAAAAAACCAATAGCCACAGGCTGTTTTCCCATT
This sequence comes from Bacteroidales bacterium, assembly GCA_012837685.1. GTDB lineage: Bacteria > Bacteroidota > Bacteroidia > Bacteroidales > Paludibacteraceae > DUQS01. The sequence goes on along the minus strand of DUQS01000014.1, from coordinate 20,603 downwards.
TTTACATAAATACACTGCGCTTCACATTGTTTTTCTTGCGGACAAACGCGACCGCAAACAGCCGGCAGTGCAGAAGTCTCTTTCAGCGTTTTGGCTGCTTCCAAAAATTCACCGCGCTCGATGTTTTTGATAAAACCGGGGATGTCAATCCCCACCGGACAGCCTGTCATGCACGAAGGATTGGCACAATCGAGGCAACGTTTAGCCTCTATAACTGCCTGTTCTTCGGTCAGCCCCAAATTTACCTCTTCAGAATTTCGACTGCGATAATCACCGTCCAATTCGTTCATTTTCGTACGCTCAATGGCTGTGCGTTCTTTCGGTTTCATGCTTTGGCGTAAGGCTGAGCGCCAAGGTGTATTTCTATCTTCTTGCATAGCAAAATCTCTTTTATTTGTTGTTTTTGAATTTTTCCATCGCCAGCATTTCCTCTTCCCTGTAAGCGCCTAAGCGTATCAACATTTCGTCAAAATCAACTTTGTGAGCATCAAATTCCGGTCCGTCCACACAGACAAATTTTGTTTGTCCGTCTACCGTAATACGGCAAGCACCGCACATACCGGTACCGTCCACCATAATTGTATTTAGAGAAGCCACCGTAGGAATATCGTATTTTTTTGTCAGCAATGCTACAAATTTCATCATAATAGCAGGTCCTATTGTAACGCACAAATCCACTTTTTCGCGATTAATTATTTCTTCAATACCATGTGTTACAAGTCCTTTTTTGCCGTAAGAGCCGTCGTCGGTCATTACCACAACTTCATCGGAATATTCGGCGATTTGTTTTTCCAAAATCACCAAATCCTTTGTGCGTGCCGCCAACACCGTAATTACACGGTTTCCTGCTTTTTTCAACGCTTCCACAATAGGCAATAACGGCGCAATGCCCACACCGCCACCGGCACATACTACTGTACCGAATTTTTCGATATGCGTGGCTTTGCCAAGTGGTCCAACAACATCGGTAATGCTGTCCCCAACGTTCAAATTACACAACTTTGTGGAAGAAACCCCCATTTTTTGGACAACCAGCGTAATTGTGCCTTTTTCAGTATCCGATGTCGCAATGGTTAGCGGTATACGTTCGCCCTTTTCATCGACACGTACAATCACGAAGTGTCCGGCACGACGCGCTTTGGCAATAAGCGGAGCCTCTATCACTATTTTAACAACATTAGCCGAAAAATATTCTTTTTCTACAATTCTGTTCATCAAAAAACAAATTTTTATTTTAGATTTTTGTAATTAAAAGTACAAAATTACAAAAAAAAGAAGAAACCACGTATTTATCAACAAAATATTTGCGAGATTAAAATACGGTACGGTGTTTTTATGGTAATTTTCCGTTTTTACAACATTAATAAGAAGCCCGTTTTTCAACAGTTTCAAAAATAATTTCATTTTATTCTTATTTTTGTGTAAAAAAAAGCTATATTTGCAGTTCGAATTTTGTAACAATTTTTCAACACCATTATTAATATAAATTAACTAAAATGCAAAACAAAGGATTTGTCAGAGTATTCGCCATAGCATTGGCTTTAGTATGTCTTTTTTATCTCTCATTTAGCTTTGTAACAAGCCATTACAACAAAAAGGCACAGGAATACGCTCAAGGAGACAGCAACAAACAATTCAAGTATTTAGACTCTATTGCCGGAGAACAGGTATGGTTGGGTTATACTTTAAAAGAGTGCCGCGAGAAGGAAATAAATCTCGGTCTTGACTTAAAAGGCGGTATGAACGTCATACTGGAAGTGTCTGTTTCAGACATTTTGAAGGTTTTGTCGGGATACAACACCTCCGAAATTTTCACCGAAGCACTTAAAAACACTCAACTGCGTCAAACAAAATCGGGTTCTAATTTTTTAAAGATTTTCCAAGAAGAATTTGAAAAAATTGACCCCAACGCTAGGTTGTCAGCTATTTTCAGTACTGTTGAACTCAAAGACAAAATTCAACTAAGTTCAACCAACGATGAAGTAATAAAAGTTTTACAAGAAGAAGTTGACGGTGCTATTTCTAACTCTTTCAACGTATTACGTTCACGTATTGACCGCTTTGGCGTAGTACAACCAAACATCCAAAAGTTGGAAGTTGAGGGTCGTATCTTAGTAGAACTTCCGGGTATTAAAGAGCCTGAACGTGTGCGCAAACTGTTGCAAGGTTCCGCTAATCTCGAATTTTGGGAAACTTACGAAGCCAGCGAACTGATGCCGATGTTGCGCCAAGCAAACACCATTATACGCGAGTTGAATCAAGTGGAAGAAGCAGCCGAAGAAGTAAAAGAAGAAACTGTTACTGCTACGATTGAAACAGCCGCTACCGACTCGCTGACTTTAAACAAAGACTCTTTGCTGGCAAGTCTCAAAGATAAAAAAACGTCCGAAGACCAAGAAAAAGCATTAGCTGAATTCAAAAAGAACAACCCCTTGTTTTCTGTATTGAACGTTTACGAAAACAGCAGAGGGCCTTTGGTTGGTGTCGTATTGGCATCGGATACTGCTACTGTAAACGCTTTCTTTAACCTAAAACAGGTAAAAAGTATAATGCCGCGCGACTTAGCACTGAAATGGACAGTAAAACCCATTGACCCGAAAGCCAAACAGTTGGCATTTGGGCTTATTGCCATCAACAAAACCACCAACAGAGAAGGACGTGCACCACTTGAAGGAGACGTTATTACTGATGCCAACGTAGATTTCGACCAATTTTCGTCACGCGCCAACGTAAGCATGAAGATGAACTCCGAAGGCGCAAAAGTGTGGGAACGTTTGACCGGAAATAATATCGGCAAATCCATCGCCATCGTTTTGGACGACTATGTTTATTCCTATCCGACAGTAAACACCAAAATTTCGGGCGGTAGCTCACAAATCACAGGTAACTTCACCACCGAAGAAGCCAAAGACTTGGCTAACGTTCTGAAATCAGGTAAAATGCCGGCTCCTGCACGTATCGTTCAAGAAGATGTTGTAGGTCCGTCGTTGGGACAAGTGGCAATTAACAACGGTTTGATTTCGTTTGTTATCGCTTTTGTACTCGTACTGCTTTACATGATTTTGTACTATGGTATAATTCCGGGGTTAATTGCCGACACCGCTTTACTATGTAATATTTTCTTTTTGTTCGGAATTTTAGCCTCTTTCCAAGCAGTGCTGACCTTGCCCGGTATTGCCGGTATTGTGCTAACCATGGGTATGTCGGTCGATGCCAACGTGTTGATTTACGAACGTATACGCGAGGAACTTTTGGCGGGCAAAAACTTGAAGAAATCTATTAACGACGGTTATAGCAACGCTTTCTCGGCTATTATCGACGCCAACTTAACAACTATTTTAACCGGTGTTATTTTATTCTTCTTCGGAACAGGTCCTATCAAAGGTTTTGCTACCACGTTAATCATTGGTATCATTACCTCTTTCTTTACAGCCGTGTTCTTGACTCGTTTGATTTACGAGCGTATGTTGCAAAAAGACAAAGAATACAACTTGCCGTTTACAACAGAGTTTACGAAAAACTGGTTTAAAAATACGCATATCAATTTTGTAAAATTGCGTAAAGTCGGCTACATTGTTGCATCTTGCTTTGCCGTAATCGCTATTGTTTCATTGAGTGTTCGCGGACTGAAACAAGGTATCGACTTCAGTGGCGGTCGCAACTACATTGTACGTTTTGAAAAAGAGATTGTTGCCGATGATGTACGTGAAACATTATCACACGTTTTTGAAGGGTCGCAAACCAACGTTATTACCATGGGAGCTACCAACCAAATTCGCATTTCTACCAACTATGCTATCGATTCGCAAGACGAAACAATGGACGCACAAATAGAAGAAATGTTGTTTAATGGCTTAAAACCATATATGAACGACAGCGTTACACTACAAATGTTTGTTGACCGTTACGAAATTGTAAACGGAAAATATATTCCATCGACAGATTTTGGTTCCGGAACAACTTTTGGTATTCAAAGTTCGCAAAAAGTGGGACCGTCCATCGCCGACGATATCAAAACTGCGGCTATTTGGGCTGTGTTGCTGTCGTTGTTGGGTATCTTCCTCTACATTTTAGTCCGTTTCCGCAACTACGCTTTTTCAGTTGGAGCAGTAGTTTCATTGGCAAACAACACCTTGTTTATATTGGGTCTTTATTCGTTGTTCTACACCATTATGCCTTTCTCTTTGGAAATTGACCAATCATTTATCGCCGCTATTTTGACCGTTATCGGTTATTCTATAAACGATACTGTAGTAGTGTTCGACCGTATTCGCGAAAATCTCGGATTGTATCCCAAACGCGATTTTGCACGACAAGTGAACGACTCTTTAAATGCTACGTTAAGTCGTACTTTTAGCACAACATTGAGTACCGCTATTGTATTGGTGGCAATATTTATTTTCGGTGGCGAGGTTATTCGTGGATTTGTATTTGCTATGTTGATGGGTATCTTAATTGGACCTTTCTCCACATTGTTCCTTGCTTCGCCTATTGCTTACGAGATAGAAGAAAGGAAAAAGAAAAAAGCATTGGCTGCCGAAGCTAAAGCCAAATAATGAGAATTGGAAAACTTGGAAAAGCGAACTCTCTTATCGGGTAGTTCGCTTTTTCATTAATATATAGTACCTTTGCAATAAATAAAAAAAGTATGGCAACTTTACAACGAAAAGATATTGAGATAATGGCTCCCGCCGGCTCGTGGGAAAGTTTGGTTGCTGCCATAAACGCCGGAACGGATTCCGTCTATTTCGGTATTGAAAACCTAAATATGCGCAGCCACTCTTCGAATAATTTTTCTACCGAAGATTTGAAAAAAATTGTTGCTACTTGCAACGAACACGGTATAAAATCGTACCTGACCATCAACACCATTATCTACGACAACGATTTAGCGTTGATGCGCCAAATAGTGGACATCGCTCGCAAAGTCGGTGTGAGTGCCATTATTGCATCGGACGTAGCTGTAATGCAATATGCTGTTTCGCAAAATGTGGAAGTACATCTCTCTACACAACTTAACATTGCTAATATAGAGGCTTTGCGCTTTTATGCCCAATTTGCCGATGTAGTGGTGCTGGCGCGCGAACTGAATTTGGAACAAGTTGCCGCCATTCACGATACCATTGTAAAAGAACACATTTGCGGTCGCAACGGCGACCTTATACGCATTGAAATGTTTTGCCACGGTGCACTTTGCATGGCTGTTTCAGGAAAATGTTACCTCAGTCTGCACGAACTCAACGCATCAGCCAACAGAGGCGCTTGCATGCAGATTTGCCGCCGCGGCTACACCGTGAAAGACAACGATTCAGACATTGAACTAAACATTGACAACCAATATATTATGTCGCCAAAGGATTTAAAAACCATTCATTTCCTTAACAAAATGCTTGATTCGGGTGTCCGAGTTCTGAAAATAGAAGGACGAGCGCGCGGAGCTGAGTATGTAAAAACTGTGGTGGAATGTTATAAAGAGGCAATTGAAAGCTATTTGGAAGGCAGTTTCAACGAAAAGAAAATAGCCGAATGGGATAATCGACTTGCCAAAGTGTTCAATCGCGGATTTTGGGACGGTTACTATTTGGGGCAACGTTTAGGCGAATGGAGCAGCAACTACGGTTCGCAAGCTACCGAAAAGAAAGTTTACGTAGCTAAATGTACCAATTACTTCAAAAAAATAGGCGTTGCAGAATTTTTGTTAGAAGCACAAGATTTGCACGTTGGCGACAAAATTTTGGTAATTGGCGAAACCACAGGAGTTTACGAGGATATAATAAAAGAATTGCGTGTAGATATGAACAGCGTTGAAAGCGTTGGAAAAGGCACACTATTCTCCATTAAAACCAACGAAATCATACGGCGCAACGACAAGTTATTCAAGCTTCAACCACGAAACACCAATAAAAAATCTTAACTATTACTTTTGTAAAGAAGCCATCAAGCGATCTACCGCTTCACAAGATGACGACAAAACGCCATTGATTACCACCACGCAATCGGTGTTTGCCATATTGCACAATTTCATATCGGGCAAACGGTAGATTTTTTGTGAAAAGCGGTAACGTATGCCTTCACGCCGTACATCCGTTAGTACCGATAAAAATCGGTCGCGCGACTTGAGCGGCGTTTTAAAACTCATTTCCACACGCGCCACTACAAAATCGATACCTTCGCGGTGCAACGCATCGAAACTGATATTGTTTTCCAACAAAAATTCGTGGCGTGTATGCTCATAATAATGCTGGTAATTAGCATTATTCACTATGCCCTGCAAGTCGCATTCGTAGTCGCGAACTTTAATTTCCAGTTGATAAATAGGTGTTTCTTTCATAATAAAATAGCGTTATTTTTTCATTATTAAAGTCAGTCCGTCTCGTAAAGGCAAAATTACTTTTTCAATTCGATTATCGTTAGCAATAAAATCGTTAAAGCGCAAGATGCCTTTCGTTTGCCAATCGTTGGCAGCAAATTTTTCCACAATTTTTCCACCCCAAAGCGTATTGTCCGCCAAAATAAATCCGCCCGTACGCACTTTGGGTAACACCGCTTCAAAATATTCCACATAAAGGCGTTTGTCGGCATCAATAAACACTAAATCGAACGTTTCGTCCAATGTAGGAATAATTTTCAGTGCGTCACCGATATGTAGTTGCAATTTAGCAGCAAATTCCGACATTTCAAAATGTTGGCGAATAAAATCTTCCAACTCATCATTAATTTCAATTGTATGCAAAATGCCGTCTTCGGGCAATGCTTCAGCCATGCACAACGCCGAATAGCCCGTGAATGTCCCCAATTCTAAAATGCGACGCGGCGCAACCATTCGGCAAATCATTTTCAGAATGCGCCCTTGCAAATGCCCCGATTCCATACGAGGATTGATGGTAAAAAGGTGCGTAGCACGGTCTAACCGCTGCAAAAATTTGGGTTCAGCATCGCTATGTGCTACAATATAATCTTCTATTTCTTTTATGTTTTGCATGATGCCGTTATTTATAAATCAGGCGCGACAAATTTTCGGGTGCAAAGAGCTGTTGTGCTACATTGCACATCTGTTCAGCCGTTACCGCCGACACTTTTTCTATCACCGCTTCGTAAGGCAAAAAATGGTTTTGGTGCAAAAACGATTTTGCCATCGACAACGCCAAACTCTCCTTGTTTTGCGATTCTATCAGCAATCCGCCGGCTGTCTGCCGTTTGGCAACTAAAAGATGTCTTGCATCCAACGGTTGCTCCATGACTTTACGCAACTCCTTATCTATCAATAAAAAACATTTATCGATGTGTTTTTCGTCGCATCCGAAATAGATGGTAAAAATTCCCGTATCGCTGTACGGCACATACGACGATTCGATGGTGTAAACCAAGCCCCGCCGCTCACGCACCGCCAAATTGAGGTAACTGCTCATATTGGGACCGCCCAAAATGTTCGTCAGCAAAAACATAGCTGTCGTATTTTCGTCGTCAATTCCAAAAGCCCGATTGCCGACAATGCAATGCGCCTGACACGTGTCTTTCGTTTGTGTAACGTGAGTCGGAGCATACGCCACAGGCTTTTGACGTTTAAAAAGTCGTTCGGAGCGCGGCATCGCAAAATATTTTTCTGCCCAGCGAACAATTTTATCGAAAGCAACATTGCCCATAGAGAAAAAAACCATTTCGGTAGTAGTGTAGCAACGCTCCATAAAACGCACCGCATCACCACTAGTGAATGAAGCCAACGTCTTTTCATTCCCAAGAATGTTTTTTCCAAGCGATGAGCCGGCAAAAACCTGTTCGTCAAAATCATCGTATATCAATTCGGAAGGAGAATCGTTGTAGAGCTGAATTTCTTCCAAAATCACATCCGTCTCTTTTTTTATTTCGTGAGGAGAAAACGTGGAGTTGAACATCACATCGCCCAGCAATTCCATAGCACGCTCAACGTACAAATTTGGTACCGTAGCATAAACAAACGTTTCTTCTTTGGTGGTATAAGCATCTAACCCGCCACCCACCGATTCCAAGCGGTTCAGCACATGCCAACTTTTGCGCTTTTTGGTGCCTTTAAACAACATGTGTTCAATGAAGTGCGCCATGCCTTCTTCTCCTTCCAATTCATCGCGCGTGCCAGCATTAACGGCAAATCCGCAATAATGAATTGGCATCGTATCCATTTGATGAATGATGCGTATGCCGTTGGCTAAAGTGTGTGTTTGATAGTCCATTTTTGAATAAGCGGGCATCAATCGTTTTGTTCGATGACTCCGTCTTTGATGTTTATCATCCTGTCGGCAATGGAAGCCAATTCCTTGTCGTGAGTTACGATGAGTAGTGTTTGATTGAAATTTTTACGTAAATCGAAAAATAATCGGTTCAAATCTTCCTTATTTTTACTGTCTAAACTGCCCGAAGGCTCGTCCGCTAAAATAACAGCCGGTCGATTGACCAACGCCCGCGCCACAGCAACACGCTGTTTTTCGCCGCCTGATAATTGCGAAGGCTTATGTTCCACTCTATTTGTCAAATCGAGATAGGTTAAAAGTTCACGCGCTGATTTTTCCGCTTTGCTGAACGATGCGCCACCGATAAGAGCCGGTATCATCACATTTTCGAGTGCCGAAAATTCGGGCAACAGTTGATGAAATTGAAATACAAAACCAATCTTTTTATTCCGAAAATGCGACAATTCGTTTTTGCGCAAGCTGCCCACATCCACACCGTCAATCACTACCGAGCCACTATCGGGCGTTTCCAATGTTCCTAAAATTTGCAGCAAAGTAGTTTTTCCGGCTCCACTTGCACCCATTATGGAAACAATTTCGGAGGGTTTTACCTGTAAATTGACACCTTTGAGCACTTGCAAACTACCAAACGACTTTGTTATATTGTTCGCTATTATCATTTTATATCTATTAAACAGTTTTTATTTAACATTTGGCAAACTAACAATCAATTATCTCCAATTATCGTGCGAATGACGTGCGATGCCGCAAAACAACCGAATACGGCAGGCATATACGATACCGTTCCCACGTTAGAGCGTTTATTTTGTTCATTTTCAACTATTTCTATACGATTTTCGGACACTATTTCGGGAGAAAAAACCACCGTAATGCCTTTGCGCACACCCAAACGATGTAAATTTTTGCGTACCATGTGCGCCAATTTGCAATGGTTCGATTTTGAGATGTCGCAAATCCGCACTTGCATTGGGTCTGTTTTACCGCCTGAACCCATGCTCGACACCGTAGGAATACCCAATGTAAACGCATGTCGCAACAAAAACACCTTCGGACTAAGCGTATCAATGGCATCGACCAAAAAATCGTAATGCGCCGCTTGCAACACTTCCAACGTTCGCTCATCGCGCAAAAATTCAGGAAAAATATGCAACTTTACATTCGGATTGATATCGCGCAAACGCGCTGCCAGCACTTCCGTTTTCGGTTGTCCCACAGTAGAATGCAAAGCTATCAACTGACGATTGATGTTGGACTCACTCACCACATCGGCATCAATTAATGAAAGTTCGCCCACACCCGCGCGGCACAACATTTCAGCCGCATAGGCGCCGACACCACCCAAACCAACCACCAACACATGCGCAGCGTGTAGTTTCGTCAAGCTTTCAACACCAAACATCAATCGGGTACGTTCTTCCCACATTACCTTTGAAAATTATTCCGTGCAAAGTTACAAGATTTTTGGGTTTGCACAAAAACAGCACCACAAAGCCCTTTTTTGTTCCTTCAGCTAAAAAATTATGATGTTTTGTTTTTGCCTATTGTTCAATAGATTATCAACCCAACCACAGCCGCCAGCAGTATTATCACAATAGGATGGATTTTTAGAAATTGAAGCCCTACGAACGCAGCAGCAAAAATTATCCAACTGACATAATCGGCACAATTTTCGCCAAAATTTTCTTCATTCATCAACAACAGAGCCGCTGCGGCAATCAAGCCAACAATTACCGGACGCAAACCCTGCATAGCACCTTCCACATAACGGTTGTTCTTAAATTTTGTCAGAGCTTTGGCTACCAACAGCATAATGATGAACGACGGCAACACCACCGCAAAAGTAGCCAATGCTGCACCAAACACATTGCCCGAAGCCAAATAGCCTGCATACGTGGCACAATTGATACCAATCGGACCGGGCGTCATCTGCGAAACCGCCACCATATTGGCAAACTCAGCCGAAGTAATCCAGCCGTAACGCTCCACCAACTCAAACTGTATGAGCGGAATCATGGCTGCTCCACCACCAAAACCGAACAAGCCGATTTTGAAAAAAGCGTAAAATAGTTGTAAATAAACCACTTATGAAAACAAAAAGTTAAAAACTAAAAATATATTGTGTTATTTTTTCTTATCTAAAAAGAGGCGCACGACTATACCCGCCACACCTGCCACTAAAATAATCCACACGGGCGACACGCCAAAATACCAAATTAAAAACGCAGCCACCACCGAAATCCACACAGTTTTCCACGTCAAATTAGCCGTTTTTGCCAATTTAAACACCGGCACAGCTATCAAAGCCACTACCGCCGGACGCACCGCACGAAACATTTTTTCCAATGCGGGCAATTCTTGATATTGAGTAAGAAACATGGCGAACAACAAAATAATAACAAACGACGGCAAAGCCGACCCAAAAGCACTCACTACTGCGCCGCGCTTGCCGCGCAATTTATTGCCCACCAATATAGAAATATTCATCGCTAAAATACCGGGAGCCGTTTGCGCCACCACCAGCATATCGAAAAATTCCTTGGAAGTTATCCATTTTCTATGCGTAACCACCTCACGCTCAATGAGTGGAATCATAGCATAACCGCCACCTATGGTAAATGCGCCGATTTTGGTAAATGTGCCGAATAGTTGCCACAAAGTTGCCATCGTTTCATTTTTTTATTGCGCCCAAAGATAGTGAAAAAAATAGACTTTTTTTGATATATTTTTCCTTATTTATAGTGATTAATTCAAATAAAATTTGTACATTTGTTTGTTTTATCCGCGTCTTATTCAAAAGACTGAAAAACAATAGATAAGGTATTAATTTAATAACAAACTAATGTCAGAAACAAACAAAAGTAAAACCAATTACGGCGCCAGTAGTATTCAAGTGCTCGAAGGGTTGGAAGCCGTACGTAAACGTCCGGCAATGTACATTGGCGACATCGGAACCAAGGGTTTGCACCATTTAGTGTACGAAGTAGTCGATAACTCCATCGACGAGGCAATGGCCGGATATTGTAAAAATATTGATGTTATCATCAACGAAGATAATTCTATAGTGGTGGAAGACAACGGTCGCGGCATTCCTGTGGATATGCACAAAAAGGAAGGCAAATCGGCGTTGGAAGTAGTAATGACCGTTTTACACGCAGGAGGTAAATTCGACAAAGGCTCGTACAAAGTTTCCGGCGGTTTGCACGGTGTTGGCGTTTCGTGCGTTAATGCGCTGTCGTCGTACATGCGCGTGGAAGTATCGCGAAACGGCAAACTCTATATGCAGGAATACAGTTGCGGTATCCCAAAAGAAGCGGTAAAAGAGATTGGGACATCTAACAAAACGGGAACAAAAGTTACTTTCCTACCGGACGCTTCCATTTTTATCGAAACGGTTTACATCTACGATATATTGGCGGCACGTCTGCGCGAATTAGCTTACCTTAACCCGAGCATTTACCTGAGTATCACAGACAAACGCAACAAAAACGAAGACGGCAGTTACCGCAGCAATACATTCTATTCCGAACTCGGACTAGAAGAATTTGTGCTGTTTATCGACTCTTCGCGTGAAAAACTGATAGAAGATGTTATCCACATTTCGACCGATAAATTCGGAACACCTGTGGAAATTGCCATGATATATAACACCGGTTATAATGAAAATCTCTATTCGTATGTCAATAACATCAACACAATAGAGGGCGGAACGCACATTGCCGGTTTCAGACGCGGTTTGACGCGCACTTTGAAAAAGTATGCCGAAGACAACAAAATGCTCGATAAGGTGAAAGTGGAAATCAGTGGCGATGACTTCCGCGAAGGCTTAACTGCCGTTATTTCCGTAAAAGTTGCCGAACCTCAGTTTGAAGGTCAAACCAAAACAAAACTCGGCAACAGCGAAGTGATGGGATTTGTTGACCAAGCCGTAGGCGAAGCCTTGGGTAACTACTTGGAAGAACATCCGAAAGAGGCAAAAATCATTGTCGAAAAAGTAATTTTGGCAGCAACGGCACGCCACGCAGCACGCCACGCACGCGAATTGGTACAACGAAAATCGCCACTTTCGGGAGGCGGACTGCCGGGCAAGCTTGCGGATTGTTCCGAAAAAGATCCGGCTAAATGCGAACTTTTCCTCGTGGAAGGAGACTCTGCCGGTGGAACTGCCAAACAAGGTCGAAGCCGACTGTTTCAAGCCATTTTGCCGTTGCGCGGTAAAATTCTGAACGTGGAAAAAGCCTTGCACCACAAAGTACTCGAAAGTGAGGAAATCAGAAACATTTACACAGCATTGGGTGTAAGCATTGGCACTGAGGAGGACAGTAAAGCGTTAAATATGGAAAAATTACGCTATCACAAAGTCATTATTATGACCGACGCCGATGTGGACGGTAGCCATATTGCCACGTTAATTCTGACCTTCTTTTTCCGCCACATGAAACCGCTCATTGAACAAGGACACGTTTACATAGCCACGCCACCGCTCTACCTCTGCAAAAAAGGTAAAATAGAGCAATACTGCTGGAATGAAAAAGAACGTATGCAATTTATTGAACAATACGGTTCAGACGGCAATATACATGTGCAACGCTACAAAGGTTTAGGAGAAATGAACGAGGCACAACTTTGGGACACCACCATGAACCCTGAAACCCGCACACTACGGCAAATCACCATAGAAAACGGTGCCGAAGCCGACCGCATATTTTCCATGCTGATGGGCGACGACGTAGAGCCGCGCCGCAATTTTATCGAAGCAAACGCTACCTACGCTAAAATTGACGCTTAAAACCGAATAATTTTATTTCCAATAAAAAGGGCAACGCAAAAGCGTTGCCCTTAATGATTTACGGATTTACACACTAAACAATCATCCCCTTTAGGGGAATGAGGGGTAGGGCAAGAAAAAAGCATTAAATTTATTTGTTTTTTCATTTTATTTTCGTTACTTTGTAGCTCAAATTTAACTGCTTGCTGAAAGCAGAATTAACTTTGGATGTGATAGAATTATTAATTTAAAATCAATTAATTATGAAAAAAACAACTACTTTAAGTAAAATGAGTACACTTTTTATTGTGCTACTTACCTGCGGAGCAATGACCGCGCAAATAACCAACTACGGCATTTATATAGCCGGTACAGAGTTGACCAGTGACAATGCGGGAGCTATAAACAACACAAACTTCCCAAGTCTTGGACTTGCCGAAGGGGGTCTATTACCTACGACCATAGTGAAAAAACCTTTACATTAACCGGCGTAACTGCTAATGTAGATTCCGCAAGATTTATGCGGATTTCAGATTCTGCCGAAGAAGCTGACTATACCATCAATCTTGTAGGTACTAATGCTATAACCAATAATGGAGGTACTGCCACTATTGCAACATATCGCAATCTTATTGTTGAAGGCAGCGGTTCGCTAAAAGTTACATCAGACGATTGTGGAATTTTGATTTATAATGATACCCTTACTATAAAAAATACCACAGTAGAAGCTAAAGGTGTTTGGGGCTTTGTGGGGTGGGATGGTTCAAGTGGCGAACACTTAATTATAGAAAATTCGAACGTAACAGCCACCGGTGCACGTGGTAGTATATGTGATTTGCAAAGTATTACACTTACCGATTGCGAAATTACTCAGCCTGCAGGTGCCGCAGTTGCTGCTAACGGCTCTCGGGGACAAGCTGTAATGCTAAATGGAGAGAAAGTTACTTCAGAGGTGAAGATTTCTCCAACTACCGGTCTTTCTACTCTTGCTGCCGAAGGCATCTATGTTTGGGGCGAAAAAGGAGTAATTTCGATAGAAATCCCCTTCCTCTTAAAGGGGGAATCAGGTGCGAAAGTTGCGCACATATATAATGTATCGGGAATCTTGGTGCGCACACTTCCACTTCAAGGGACAGAGGGGACAGGTTGCCGTTCCCGCAGGAATTTATATTGTAAAAATAGGCAATGCTATCGAAAAGGTTGTGGTGCGGTAAAAAGTTTTGTAAAATACTGTTTTTCAATAAAAAAGGGCAACGCAAATGCGTTGCCCTTAATATTTTTGCAAGAAAAATCTTACATATTCGTTTTCATAATTTCGAAATAAGCTTGCGGATGGATACAAGCCGGACATTCTTTAGGGGCTTCCTTGCCTACATGAATGTAACCGCAGTTACGACACTGCCACACCACTTCGTCGGGTTTGGCAAAAACAGCCGCAGTTTCGATGTTTTTCACAAATGCACGGTAGCGTTCTTCATGCCCTTTTTCAGCTATAGCTATTTTGCGGTACATTTCGGCAATTTCCGGAAAACCTTCCTTTTCGGCTACGTCGGCAAAATGCGGATAGAGTTCACTCCACTCTTCGTTTTCACCGGCAGCAGCAGCCTGAAGGTTGTCTAATGTTCGACCAATGACACCTGCAGGAAATTTAGCAGTAATTTCCACCATCCCACCTTCCAAATATTTAAACATACGTTTTGCATGTTCTTTTTCTTGCTCGGCTGTTTCCAAAAAAATAGCTGCTATCTGTTCAAATCCTTCTTTTTTTGCCGTACTTGCAAAATAGGTATAACGCATACGTGCTTGGCTTTCACCGGCAAAAGAAGTCATCAAATTTTTTTCGGTTTGAGTTCCTTTAATACTTTTCATAATTCCATGTTTTTTAAAAGTTAACGCACAAAGATACGCCTTTTTTCTACAAAACATCTTTTTTCAACTAGTTTTCGCACAATTATTTTTTCAAAATCTCTAAATTTACAATTTAATGCTTAACTTTGCGCATTAACTTTTGGGAATATAAACATTTTTTACTGTATGAAATCACTTTTCAATCTTTTGTTTATCGGTTTGTTGCTCTCCGCCACTACTGTAATTGGGCAAACGAATAGTACAAAAAACAGTTCTGCTAACCAAAAAAGCAACCTGCAATTTCTTGAATACGAAGAGTTTTTAGGTACCGAAATGGTGAAAGACGGTTCGCGTTTAGCACAGATTTCTCGTCGTTGGTACGGTGAACAAGCGTTTTGGGTGTACATTTATGAAGCCAATTCGTACCAAATAAAAGATCCGAATAAGGTATATCCGGGTACTATTTTGCAAATACCGAAAATGGATCCCGAATTGGTAAACCCCAATAATCCTGAAAGTATTGCCAAAGCCAATGCTCTAAAGGAAAAATACCTGAAAAAAAAATAATTCATTCAAACACAATCAGTTAGTTACGAGTTTTTTGGACAAAACCCGCTGCTTCTTTTATGTTTACAAAAATAGTTGTAACTTTGTCGTAAATAAACAAAAACACATGGAACCATACGTTGTCTCTGCAAGAAAATACCGCCCACAAACATTCCAATCGGTTGTAGGTCAAAGTGTTCTGACTACAACATTGAAAAACGCAATTGCTCAAAACCATTTGGCACATGCTTATCTGTTTTGTGGCCCACGAGGCGTAGGCAAAACCACTTGTGCGCGCATTTTTGCCAAAACCATCAACTGCATGCAACCACTGCCCGACGGCGAGGCTTGCAACACTTGCGAATCGTGCAAAGGCTTCAATGAGCAGCGTTCGTTTAACATACACGAATTGGATGCGGCTTCGAACAATTCGGTGGACGACATTCGTTCTCTTGTTGACCAAGTGCGCATACCGCCACAAGTGGGCAAATACAGCGTCTATATCATTGACGAGGTGCACATGCTCTCTACGGCTGCCTTCAACGCCTTTTTGAAAACGCTCGAAGAGCCGCCGGCACACGCCATTTTTATACTTGCCACAACGGAAAAACATAAGATAATTCCCACAATTCTGTCGCGATGCCAAATATACGATTTCAACCGAATACGCATCAACGACATGGTGGAATATCTTCAATATATTGCTGAACAAGAAGGTATTACCGCCGAAGAGGAAGCACTCAACGTTATTGCACAAAAAGCCGACGGTGCCATGCGCGATGCGCTCTCTATTTTCGACCAAGTAGTAAATTTTTGTGGCACAAACGTTACATACAAAGATGTTATCGCCAATCTTAATGTACTCGACTACGAATACTATTTTCGCTTAGTGGAGCATTTTCTGAAAGGCGAAATAACTAATTCGTTACTAATTTTCAATGAGATACTTAACAAAGGATTTGACGGGCAACACTTTGTGTCCGGTTTGGCGGCGCACTTCCGCAACCTATTGGTAAGTCGCGATGCAGAAACATTGGTACTACTCGAAGTAAGTTCGTCGGTAGCGCAACAATACCAACACCAAGCGCAACAATGCGCCCCCAACTTCATATACAAAGCTTTGGAAATAGCTAATGACTGCGACCTTAACTACCGACAAAGCAAAAACAAACGCCTTTTAGTGGAACTGTTGTTGATACATCTGTGTCAATTTAATGATAATACGCCCACGCCCGAAAAAAAAGAATTGAAGCCGATTTCCGAAACACAACCGAAACAACAACCGCAGCAACGACCCAAGCTAACCAACACAGTAACAACACAAAAGCCCATATCGACTAAAATAACGGAAGAGAAACCAATTTTGACGAGCGCACCAAAAAGCGTATCCATAACGGCACCGGCGGCTGCACCTCAACAGCCTGCAACTGCTCCAAAAGCACAAAACGCATCAACCGAGCCTCAGAATGAACCGTTCACCGAAGAAGCCCTTATTGCCGCATGGAACAGTTTCGCAAAAACCATAACAGACGAAACGCACGCCAGCAATACTATGCTCAATTTCCCGCCACACAAAAACGGCAATACGTGTATGGTAACTTTGGTAAATAATTTGCAACAAACCAACTTAGAAAACCATATAAACAAACTTACCACACATTTACGCAAAACGCTGAAAAACGACAGCATAACAGTAAAAATAACCGTTGACTCCGCACAAGTAAAAAAAATGGCGTTCACACCTTCGGAAAAGTTGAACGCCATGATAGAGAAAAAACCGGAAATTGCCACTTTGAAAAATCAATTAAACCTCACCCTGTTATAAAAATGTGCCAATAACAGCGTGGCTGTACGGTCTTTTATTCAGTTAATTTATTTCCAACAAAAACGGTAAACGCGCCTGCGCACCGCTCATCTGTTTTAATTGATTGATATATTTAAAATAGGTATAATCTTTACCTAAAGTTTCACGAACTATATCGGTCTTTACCAACGAAATATCTTCCATCAATTTGGTAAAGAGATTTTTCTTTGCCGGATATTCTTTCACCATATAGTTGGTTAAT
This sequence comes from Bacteroidales bacterium, assembly GCA_012837685.1. Classification (GTDB taxonomy): domain Bacteria; phylum Bacteroidota; class Bacteroidia; order Bacteroidales; family Paludibacteraceae; genus DUQS01. Next base: position 3,153 of record DUQS01000014.1, on the reverse strand, counting down.
CCCGCTTTTTCGACTGCAATATCAATGGCTTTGTCCAAGCCGCCAATTTCATCAACCAATCCGATGCGCTTCGCTTCCAAACCACTCCAAACGCGACCTTCGCCAATGGCTTTGATAGATTCGACAGAGAGTTTGCGACCATCGGCACAACGCTTTACAAACAGTTCGTAACCTTCGTTAATATAATTTTGAAGCAACACTTTTTCCGTCGCCGTAAGCGGTCGCGAAACATCGCCAAAATCGCTCAATTTATTGGTTTTCACTCCATCAAAATCCAAACCGATTTTATCGGTCAATCCTTGAATATTAGGAATTAATCCGAAAATACCGATAGAGCCGGTGATGGTATTGGGCTGTGCTACAATAGTGTCGGCAGCACACGACATATAGTAACCTCCCGAAGCGGCATAGTCGCCCATTGACACAATAAGCGGTTTTTTGGACTTTACCAACGTGGTGGCATGCCACATTTGCTCTGAGCCGTATGCACTACCTCCGGGCGAATTGACACGCAAAACAACGCATTTCACATCATCATCGTCGGCTAAGCGACACAGTTCTTTCGCAATTTGTTCAGAATCCATATCGGTCTGGTCATTGCCGTCTATTGCGCCACTGGCGTACAAAACAGCCACTTTGTTATCCGAGTATTTTGTAGTAGAACGAACTTTTGTCATCTGCTTCAAAGTCAACAATTTAAAATCGTCTTTACCCACAAAGTCTTCCAAAATTGCTTTCACTTCGGCACGATAAACCAACGAATCGACCAAATGAATTGCCACAGCTGCCGAAGCGTTTTCTAAAAATGTACCTTTGTCGGCATATTGGTTGATAACTTCCGAAGTAAAACCTCTCGAATCTGCCACAGAAGATTTGTAATTCGTCCAAATAGAATTTGATAAAGCTGTGAGCTGCAAACGGTTAGCATCACTCATCGACGTATTGATAAAGGGTTCAACAGCCGACTTGTAGGTACCAACTTTCACCACCTGCATATCTACGCCGATTTTGTCCAACAAATCTTTGAAATAGACCGTGCGTATCGTCATTCCGGGAATAATAACATGTCCATAAGGATTTAGCAACACTTTATCGGACACAGAAGCCACCAAATAACAACTTTGCGAATAGAAATCGGCATAACTGACCACAAATTTGCCTTCTTCCTTGACCTCTAAAAGCGCATTACGTATTTCCATTAGCGAAGCCGGTGCTGCTGCAAACAAAGCATCGCACTCCAGATAAATACCGTCAATATTGTCATTGAGCTTGGCAGTGCGAATGCTTGCCAATATTTCGTCCAAACCTATGGTTTTCTGTTTATCGTCGAGTTCCCCCATCAAAATAGCCATGCTATTCTCTTCGGAACGCTCCACTAAAACACCACTCAATTTAAGGTGAAAAACAGAATTGGGACGCACTTTTACTTCCGTGTCGGAAACCGAAGCAATTGCGCCTGCAACGGAAAAAAGAATAAATAGAGAACATAAGCCGAAAATAAACAATCCGACCACAGTGGCAAAAGCCATTTTAAAAAATTCTTTCATATTTACTTTAATTTAAAAGTGAAACAAAATTAGTTAGTTGGTATATAATATATGTAACACTGTCTGTCCGACAGCTTTCAGAGTTTCTTTGTCCACATTTTCCATCGTATCATTTTGTGTGTGCCAATAATCGGCAAAACCCGTTTCCGAAGATGTCGTGTGAATAATGTCCGCCATCGGTATTCCCGCCAATTCATTAATATAATAATGGTCGTCGATGATGTAGGTGCCTATCTTATCAATAAAATAATGGTCGTAACCTAGTTGAGCAGCGGTCTTCCAAATATTATCCACCACAAACGCAGCATAATTTACCGAAAAACGTTCTTTATAAAACGTAGCTTTCGGCGCACCCACCATGTCCAACAAAATACCATATTCCGCACGGTAGTTCTTTTTGTGCGGATTGCGTGCCCAATATTGTGAGCCTAAGCACCAAGTATGCTCCTGGATTGCACCGGTGTAAAATTGCGGCTTGCCTGAATCTTCAGCATCGAACAAAATAATGTCAATACCGATATTTGGCATTTGTTGTCCTACAATACGCGCCACTTCCATCAGAACACCACAACCGCTGGCGCCGTCGTTAGCGCCTAAAACAGGCTTATTCCAATTGGCTTCGTCAGGGTCATTGTCCGAAAACGGACGTGTATCCCAATGAGCGCAAAGCAAAACGCGCCGTTTGTTGATGGTATCGAACGAAGCGATAATGTTTTTAGCCGTGAAAAGTTTCCCGTCATAACGTTCCACAAGTCCTTCCTGTACCATTGTTGTTGCTCCGAACCGTGTCAATTGCGCCACAAAATAGTCGGCACAACGCTTATGTGCCACCGATTCCGGCACGCGCGCCCCAAAAGCTACCTGTTCGGCAGTATAGCGATAAGCCGAATCGACATCGAAAGTCGGCACAACAAGCGTTTCCTGTACCGATGCAGATGCTGTATCAGTCGTTTCCGTTGCACCACTGCCACAAAAATTGCACGAACACAACAAACAAACTATAAATAATCCTGTAACTGTTTTTTTCATTATTCGGTAGTGTTAGGTTCTTCTGTGTACCAACTTGCATACATAGCGTAATTATGGGCTATACGTTGGTTAATTTCCACTGACTGTTGTTTATCTACTTTCTTAACACACTTAGCCGGCACGCCCGCCCAAATGGTATTAGGTTCTATTACTGTATTGCTCAGCACCAACGCATTAGCCGCCACTATAGCTCCCTCGCCTACCACCGCACCGTCGAGCACGGTTGCACCCATGCCTATCAAAGCGTAGTTGTGTATAGTCGCGCCGTGAATAGTTACATTATGACCAATAGAAACATGATCGCCAATTTCGACAGTCGATTTTTGGTAAAGCGTATGTAATACAGCGCCGTCTTGTATATTCACATGGTTGCCAACGCGTATGGAATTGACATCGCCGCGCAAAACGGCATTAAACCAAATGCTGCAACCATCGCCTATTACCGTATCGCCAATTATGGTAGCATTTTCAGCCAAAAAGCAATTTTTACCGATTTTTGGAGCAAATCCCCTTACCGTTTTTATAAGTGCCATACTAAGTTTTTATTTGAATGTGAAATGCAAATTTACAAGTTTTC
>DUQS01000013.1 GCA_012837685.1 Bacteroidales bacterium | reverse complement strand
TTAATCGCTATTTCAGCGTGGCTGATTTAATAGTTCAACCCTACAAAAGTGGTACGCAAAGCGGTGTTACGCAAATTGCCTATCATTTTGAAAAACCGATGCTGGTAACTAATGTGGGTGGTTTACCGGAAATTGTTCCCGATGGTAAGGTGGGTTACGTGGTAGAGCCAAAGGCGCATTTTATTGCCGATAATTTGGTGGAGTTTATTTCCACACAACCCGATTTTTCAGCCGGTTTGAAAGAAGAAAAACAAAAATATGCCTGGGAAAAAATGACAGCTACTATTTTGAATGATTCTGAATAATATACTGTGAAAAGATATAAAAAAGCGACACAAACTTGTGTCGCTTTTTTGTTGTTTTAGGCTTTCTTATTAATTAAAATAAGCTGTAAGATACAATTAAACCTGCCATAACAATGCTGACCATCGACATCAGTTTGATGAGAATGTTTAATGATGGACCGGAAGTGTCTTTGAATGGGTCACCAACGGTATCGCCAACAACTGTAGCTTTATGGTTATCAGAGCCTTTACCTCCGAAATTACCTTCTTCCACATATTTTTTAGCATTGTCCCAAGTACCTCCTGAATTAGCCATGAAAATTGCTAATACAAATCCGCTACTCAAGCCGCCAATCAAAAGACCGAGTACACCGCCAACGCCTAAAATTAAGCCCGTAGCAACCGGAACGAAGATGGCTAATAACGACGGCAGTAACATTTCGCGTTGTGCGCCTTTGGTGGAAATAGCAACGCAACGTTCGTAGTCGGGTTCGGCTTTGCCTTCGAGTATGCCTTTGATAGTTCTAAATTGACGACGAACTTCTTCAACCATTTTTTGTGCGGCGCGACCTACAGCATTCATAGTTAAGCCACAGAAAAGGAATGTCATCATAGCACCGATAAAGATACCTACCAAAACAATCGGATTCATCAGATTGACTTGATAAAAGTCCATAAAATCGACGAGCGAAGCAGAAGCCGTGTCAATTATTTCGTCACCGATTTCTAAGGTTGTTTGTCCAATACGCACTAATGCAATTTTAACCTCTTCGATAAATGAAGCCAAAAGTGCCAAGGCGGTAAGTGCAGCGGAACCGATAGCAAAACCTTTTCCTGTAGCTGCAGTAGTATTTCCAAGAGCATCTAATGCATCGGTGCGTTGGCGTACTTCCGGTTCGAGATTGCTCATTTCGGCATTACCGCCGGCGTTGTCGGCAATAGGGCCATAAGCGTCAGTAGCCAAAGTAATACCAAGTGTAGAGAGCATGCCGACTGCTGAGATACCAATACCGTAAAGTCCGAGACTTAAATTTTGTGCCGTTAAAAAGTTTTGCAAATCGAAACCAATGGCACACAAGTAAGCCATTATAATGGCAATGCCAATGGTAATAACCGGAATAGCTGTTGAAATCATGCCCACGCCGAGACCGGAAATGATAACGGTAGCCGGACCTGTTTGTGAACTTTCGGCTACTTTTTGTGTCGGTTTATAGCCTTGTGAAGTATAGTATTCTGTTGATTGACCGATGATAATGCCGGCAATCAAACCACAGACAACTGATAGAGAGATTCCCCACCAATTTTCCATACCCAAAAAATACATAATGCAGAAAGTGGATATTGCAATCAATATTGCGCTTACATTCACGCCGCGACCAAGTGCACCAAGTAGTTGCTTCATATTTGCGCCTTCTTTTGTGCGTACCAAGAAAATTCCGAAAATAGAAAGTAAAATGCCTACAGCAGCTATTAGCATGGGAGCAAATACTGCTTTTTCCTGCATACCATCTACTGCCGAAGTGGCGAATGCGCTGGCGCCTAATGCCATTGTCGCCAAAATAGAGCCTGCATACGATTCATAAAGGTCGGCACCCATACCGGCTACGTCGCCTACGTTGTCGCCCACATTATCAGCAATAGTTGCCGGATTGCGCGGGTCGTCTTCTGGGATGTTATATTCGGTTTTGCCCACTAAATCGGCACCGACATCGGCAGCCTTGGTGTAAATACCGCCACCAACACGAGCAAACAAAGCTTGAGTTGAAGCACCCATACCAAACGTTAGCATGGTGGTGGTGATGATAATTAACGAATAATCGGTAAATTGCGACAATACGATGTACCATAGCGAAATGTCTAACAAAGCAAGACCGACAACGGTTAAACCCATTACGGCACCTGAGCGGAAAGCCACTTGTAAGCCGCTGTTTAACGATTGGCGAGCAGCGTTAGCCGTACGCGCTGAAGCATAAGTAGCAGTTTTCATACCAAAGTAACCTGCTAAACCGGAGAAGAAACCGCCGGTAAGGAACGCAAACCATACCCAACCGTTTTGTAGGTCGAAGTAAGCCATAATGGCGAAAATGGCAGCTAAAATAACAAAGACGATGCTTACAACTTTGTACTGTTGTTTTAGGTAAGCCATTGCTCCACGGCGTACGTACAATGCAATTTTTTTCATTACATCAGTACCTTCGTCTTTTTTCATCATTTGTCGGTAAAAGACATAAGCCATGATTAAGGACAGAATGGATGCCGCTAATACGGCGTAAATCAATTTGTTCATGATTTTTTAAAATTAAGTTATTAGATATAAGTAAGTTAATTAATTATTTGTAAGTAAAGTAGCCAGCGATTTTAGTATGAAAAAACTATATTTGGCAGCTAAATGTTCTTTGAAATAAGGAAATTTTTCGGCACTGGTTTCATCAGCCGTATCGCAAATGGTGCGAATGATAATCATTGGTTCGCCAAAATCGAAACAAACTTGCGCCACGGCAGCACCTTCCATTTCTACGCAAACGACCGATGGCAAGTTGCGATTGATAGTGGCTTTGCGCTCGGCACCAGCAATGAACAGGTCACCACTGGCAATGTCGCCAATTAGTAATTTGGGATTGACGATGTTATGTTCAGCCAATTCTTTGCGGAACTCTTTTTCGTTTTTCAAAAAATTATGCACCGCATCTGCTGCCAATTTTATTTCGGCTTTGTTGGTGGCGATGGAAGTAATTCCTGTCAGCGGAATTTCGTAACGGCGAATGAATGGTCGAGCGTCCATATCGTGCTGAAAAAGCCTTTCGCCTATTACAATGTCGCCAATATTGAGCCCGGGTACCACCGCTCCGGCAATTCCGATGAAAATGATTTTATCCACATGAAATTTTAATAACAGTGTGGTTGCAGTGGTTGCTGCGGCTACTTTGCCCCAACGCGAAAACACAACGACAATTTCTAAACCGAAAAAATTACCTTCGTAAAAAATGCGGTTGCCTATTTCCGTGATGTTTTTTTGCTGCATTTGGTTGATAATAAGCTCAACCTCCTCATGCATAGCGCCTATAACTCCAATTTTCATACTATAAAATTATAAGCGTTTTTTAATGGCTTTTGTTGCCTCTTCGTAGCCGGGTTTTTCCAATAATGCGAACATATTATTTTTGTAATCCTCCACGCCGGGTTGGTCAAATGGATTTACGCCAAGCATATAACCGCTTATTCCACAGGCTTTTTCGAAGAAATAAATGAGTTCTCCCAAATAGAATTCGTTAAGTTTAGGCAATTCTATTTTTAAGTTGGGTACACCACCGTCTATGTGGGCAATCATAGTGCCTAATTCCGCCATTTTATTGATAGTGTCCACGCGTTTTCCTGCCAAAAAGTTGAGATTGTCCAAATTGTCGTCTGTTTTGGGGAATATGACGGTGTTATTCGGCTCGGCAACAGAAATGACCGTTTCAAAAATGGTGCGTTCGCCGTCCTGAATCCATTGTCCCATAGAGTGTAAGTCGGTAGTAAAATCGACTGCTGCGGGGAAAATACCTTTGTGGTCTTTGCCTTCGCTTTCGCCGTAGAGTTGTTTCCACCATTCGGCTATAAAATGGAGTTTCGGATGGAAATTTACCAAAATTTCTATTTTTTTGCCGTTTTGGTAGAGAGCGTTGCGGATTGCGGCATATTGTGCAGCAATATTTTTTTCGAAAGGAACGTCCAAAGCGCAAGCTTTTTGCATAGCAACAGCGCCTTGTATTAAAGCGCGAATGTCAAATCCTGCTATGGCAATTGGTAGTAAGCCGACAGGCGAAAGTACGGAAAAACGTCCGCCCACGTCATCAGCAATAACGTAAGTTTCGTAGCCTTCTTGGGTGGCTAATGTACGTAATGCGCCGCGCGATTTGTCTGTTATGCAAACAATCAAATCTTTTCCTGCAGCTTTGCCTTGCTGGTCTTCGAGTTGTTTTTTCAGCAAACGGAAAGCGAGGGCAGGTTCGGTAGTTGTACCCGATTTGGAGATGCAAACAATGCCGAACTTTTTATTTTTCAGTAAATTTTGAAGTTCAAAAAGATAATCTTCGCTAATGTTTTGACCGGCAAACACGATGATAGGGTCGTCCTTTGTGTGTTTCAGCCAACTGAATGAGTCGGAGAGTGCTTCTATAATGGCTTTTGCACCTAAATAGCTGCCTCCAATGCCTATTACGAAAATGATTTCACACTGTTTTCTCAATCGTTCGGCAGTTTTTTCCATAGCGGTCATTTCTTGCTCGCTAATATCGGAAGGCAGGTTGAGCCAACCTAAAAATTCGTTACCTTTACCTGTTCCGTTGTGCAAAACTTGGAGAGCTTGAGAGGCTTTTTCTGCATAGTTGCCAATGGTAGCGTTAGGAAGTGCACCTAATGCTTTGTCGATTGATAGAGTGATGTTCGTCATAATCATAATATTAAGTATTAATAATTAATTGTTATTCTAATTTTTCGGCTAAAGAACGCATTACTACCGAAGGTGAAGTGCGTTGGTAGAGTATGCGGTAGGTGGCATCCAAAATAGGCATTGTTACTTGATATTTTTCATTTATTTCGTAGATACATTTGGTGCCGTAGTAGCCTTCGGCTATCATTTCCATTTCCATTTGTGCGGTTTTAACGGAGTAGCCTTTGCCAATCATAGTACCAAAACTGCGGTTACGACTGAAACGTGAATAGGCTGTTACCAACAAATCGCCTAAATAGACGGATTCTTGCAAATTGCGGTGAAATGGATGTACGGCGTTACAAAAACGGTTCATTTCCTGTATGGCGTTTGAGAGCAATACGGCTTGGAAATTATCACCATATTTTAAACCATGGCAAATACCCATAGTGATGGCGTAAATGTTTTTCATCACTGACGAATATTCGATGCCGACCACATCGTCCGAAGTGTAAGTTTTAACAAAATTGTTACTCAAGATACTGGCGATGCTTTTAGCTCTTTCGCGAGAAGAACAAGCTACCGTAAGGTATGATTTTTTTCCCAGAGCCACTTCTTCGGCGTGACAGGGACCGGCTAAAACTGCAATATTTTCATCAGGAACACGATAGAACTTCTGGAAATATTCCGATATAATCATATTTTCGTCAGGCACAATGCCTTTGATGGAGGAAACGATTATTTTGTTTTCCAAATTGGAACGCAATTTTTTGAGATGTTGTTTGAGAAAAGGGGAGGGTGTTGCAAAAAAGAGTATGTCGGCTTTTTTTACGGCTTGGTTAATTTTGTCGGTAAAAGTAATGCGGTTGATGTCGAAAATGACTCCCGATAAGTAAAACGGATTGCGACCTTCGCGTTTAAAGTCTTCTATTTGTTCTTTGCGGCGCATGTACCAAATGATTTCATTTTCGCTCTTTAGGATTATTTTTGCAATGGCAGTAGCCCAACTTCCGCCGCCCATAATTGCAATCCGTGGTCTTTTTTCTTCCATATAATGAATCTTGTTTTAGTTTCTTGTACGATAAAGTTGTGTGGTTGTTGATAATTTAATCAACTGATAAACAATAAAACAAACATACAAAACTGCTTTTATAAACAGTTAGAGATGTTAGTTTGCTATTTAATTTACAAAAATAGCTAAAAAAATGAGAGAATCAAAGTTTCCTGAATCTTTTTACTTAAAAAAATGTCAGAGTTGCTATTTTGACTTTGTGGGGATAATTTTTTCGGGATGAGTGCGTACAAAATCACTCCATTTGCGGCATTTTCCGCTTGTGTTCGTTTTTGTCCTATTAGTCGATTGCAAAAAGTGGCAATATGCGGCAGCCAAACCGTCGGTAGCATCGAGTAGTGTAGGCATTTCCGATTCGGGAATATTCAGTATGCGCCGCATCATATCGGCTACTTGGCTTTTGGCGGCTTTCCCGTTGCCTGTAATTGCCATTTTTATTTTCAGTGGTGCATATTCAAAAATCGGTAAATCACAGATTACAGCAGCGGTAATGGCAGTGCCTTGTGCGCGCCCCAATTTGAGCATGGATTGTACGTTTTTTCCAAAAAATGGTGCTTCAATGGCTAATTCGTCGGGATGGTATGTATTGATAAGTTCTAAAGTGAAATTAAAAATTTTACGCAGCGAAACGTAGTGGTCTTTGGTTTTGCGCAAGTCTAAAACTCCCATTTTCAGCATTTCAGGCGTATTGCCAATGACTTTCAGAACGCCGAATCCCATTATATTAGAACCCGGGTCGATGCCTAAAATGATTTTTTCGGTTTTTGGTGTCATTTTGCGCGTTTTAAAAGGTTATAAGCTTGGTAAATACCCAATTCGCCGGCACGGCTTAAATCGGCAGTACCTTTTTCTGTTTCCCCTATGAAAAGATAGGTCAAACCTCTGTTAAAGTAGGCTTCGGCGAAATCGTTGTCAATTTCAATTGCTTTGGTATAGTTGGTTAATGCCGTCGAAAAATCTTTTTGCACACAAAGCATATTGGCGCGGTTGAACCATGCACAGCTAAAAGTTGGGTCAAGTTCTAAAACTTTGTCGTAATCGCGCATAATCATTTCAAAATCATACGCATAAGATTTGTCTTGCGGTGCTTTTTCATCGGTGGTTTCCAGTTCGTTTGGGTTGTTTGTTCTAAATTCCAGCTCTTTGTAGCGAACGTTGGCACGGCAGAAGTAGGCTAACGTTTCGTAATCCGATTGAAGCAAGATGGCTTTTGAAAAATCGTCGATAGCGTTAGTAAAATCTTGCACCAGACTGTAATTCAGTCCGCGTCTCAAATACAAGTCCGCATTTTGTGGCGCATTGGCAATCTCTTTCGACAGGTAATTGATAGTGTTGAAATGATAAGTAATAAGCGATTGATTGAGCGAGGTTTCTTGATTTATCAAACGCAGCGTGCCCTGCATAGTGTTCGATGCGTTCAATTTTTCAACGGTGCGATTGTGGCGTGGCGGACGTTTTACATCGCTCTCTTTTTGGTAGTACGATAGCGTAAAATTGCGTTCGTTGACGGCGGCAACATTTACATTTTGAATATTGCCACGTATCGAAGCGTTTCTTGACGCAGTTGTCGAAGCATTGATGGAAGCGTTGAAAATATTGGAGCGTTGCTTGATAACAGATTCAGCTTGAGTAACTTTTACCTGCATGTCAGGCTCATCTTTTTTTGTCTCTTTTGCTTTGTTTTCCTCGCGTTTTTTAATATCGTAAGCAGTTTCCAAATCGGCAAACGCTTGCTTTTTCTTGCCTATTTTTTCCCATGCTTGGGCACGTTGGTAATAAGCCGGAGCAAAATTCGGATAGCGTTTTATAATGGTATTAAGGTCATTGAAAGCAGTTTCGCTGTCGCCTATTTCCGAACTAAGCAAGGCACGTTGATAGATTGCTTCGTAGTAGGTTGGATTTTGATTGATGAGTTGATTTAAATCGGTGATAGCATTGTTCCAATCGCCTAATTCTGAACGCAGTAAGGCACGATTGAAAAGTGCTTGCTCATTGTTTGGATTGAGTTCAAGAGCAGTACCGTAGTCGGCTAAAGCGTTGCGGTAATTTTTGTTTTGATAATGGAGAATACCTCGGTTGATGTAATGCCCGACATTTGATGATTTGAGCGCAATGGCTTCGTTGTAGTCGTTCAAAGCACCAATTTTATCGTTGGTAATGAGCTTTGTTAAAGCGCGTGCACCCCATATTTCCGCTTCTTTCGGATAGGTACGCACTAAATCATCGAACCACTTCAAAGCTCCAACAGTATCTTTGGCAAGCAACATGAAACGCCCTTTTTCCATGCTCAAATTGGCATCATTGCCCGATTTTTTAAGAAGGAAATCAAGGTCGGAGAGAGCTTCATTATAGCGTTTTTGTTCCTCCAAAATTTCCAATCGGTTGATGAGAAAAATCATGTTTTCGGGACTGAGTTTGAGAGCTTTGTCAATATCCTGTTCAGCTTTGTCAAAAAAGCCCAAACGTTTTTCAACAAAACTTCGGGCGTAGTAAGCCATAGGAATGAACGGATTGCGAGCAATAACTTCATCCAAATCTTCGGCTGCACCTTGATAATCTTCCAATTCTATTTTAGCAATAGCGCGATAGAAGTAAGGTTCTGTAAGATAGGGTTTTACCTTAATAACTTGATTGAAATATTGAATGGAAAGCACATAATCTTCAAAATAGAGTGCATTGCGTCCAATTGCCATCACACGATCGGTGTTGAGTTGCGCCGATAGTGCTAAGGTTTGCAGGGTAAGAAACGTTATGACAAAGATTTTTTTCACATGCGAATTAAATTTTTGTGTTCAGTTGGTTGAGCACAAAACGCATTTTTTCAAATGTTTTAATAGTGGTTGGTACCAATGGCAGTCGCAGTCGGTTTTCGATGAACCCCATTACCGACAGCATACTTTTTACACCGGCAGGATTGCCATCTACAAACAGCAACTCAAACAGTTCGGTAAAGCGGTAGTGAATTTCGCGTGCGCCTTCCAAATCGCCTCTCATAGCCATACGTACCATGCGACTGAATTCTTTCGGGAAAGCGTTGCCGATAACGGAAATAACGCCCACTGCACCTAAAGTAATTAGTGGGAATGTGATGCCGTCGTCGCCCGAAATAACCATGAAATTTTTCGGTTTGTTTTTTATGATGTCGTCTATCTGCTTGAAATTACCTGAAGCCTCTTTTATTGCTACGATGTTCGGAAATTCGTTGGCAAGCCTTAGTACGGTAGTGGCAGCTATGTTCACGCCCGTTCTTCCGGGTACGTTGTAGAGAATAATGGGGGTGTTGGTCGATTCGGCAATGGCTTTGTAGTGTTGATAAAGACCTTCTTGCGAGGGTTTGTTGTAGTAGGGCGCAACGGATAAAATAGCGTCCACTTGCGAAAGGTCGGTGTTTTTGATTTTTTCTACCACGCTACGGGTGTTGTTTCCGCCAATTCCCAATACAATTGGCAGTCTGCCACGATTTTGCGTAATGATAAAATGTGTCAGTTCCTCTTTTTCCTCTTCGCTGAGAGTCGGTGTTTCGGCGGTAGTGCCTAATACGACAAGGTAGTCGGTGCCGTTTTTTATCTGAAATTCAATAAGTCGGCGCAACGCATCGTAGTCGATAGTGTCGTTCTCTTTAAAAGGCGTTATCAACGCCACTCCCATTCCAACTAATTTGTTTTTAAGCATATATGGCTTTTTTTATTTTATTTGGCTGTAATTTGTTTAAGATAAAAAATGATTTGGTCGAACAATAGCCTTTCTTCGCAAAAATTAAGGTCGATTTCGTTATCAGGTAAGGCTTTGCGTTTAGGAATATCTATTTGAAAATCGGTTAATGAAGTTTCTGTTTTTTTCTTTCCCGTTTTGCATTTAGCGTTTGCCGATACTAAAATGTAATCTATCGGAACGACCTGCCGCAATGTAAGGTCGATGAGCAAATCGTACTGTTCTCCGGCAATTTTTTCTAATACTGTTTTTTCGGGGCGTAGCAAACAATTGGTTTTTTCGTTGTCAAGCAGTGTAAAGTCAAGTCGCGATGGTGTGAGTGCTTTCTTTTTTGGAACATAGCCGTAAGCTACAACCGTTTTGCCTTCATTGGTCAAATCTTTGATGATGCCTTGCACTACTTTGTGATTTTCCGATAAGTTGCTCTCAAACAGCACCAAGACCGAACTAACATGATTAAAATCGACAAAACGTTTATCGCGTCGATGCGTTTTGTTGAATTTCTTCACGTATTTGGAGAAGGCAAATTTGATAAAAATTTTGGGCAACTTCATAATTGTATCATTTCTAAAAATTCGTTTTCATCGATGATTTTTACACCTAATTTTTGTGCTTTTTCAAGTTTGGCGGGTCCCATGTTTGCGCCTGCCAGAATAAAATTCGCTTTTGCCGACACGGAACTAATATTTTTGCCTCCGTGCTGCTCAATGAGTGCTTTGTATTCGTCTCGTGAGTGGTGAACAAATGTGCCGCTAATAACTATGGAAAGCCCATTGAGCTTATCAGATACGGGCGCATTTTCACCTGCTGTTTCAAATTGCAAACCGGCAGCTTTAAGGCGTTCAATCAGTTGACGATGTTCGGGTTGTGCAAAATAGTTTAATACACTTTGTGCGATGCGTTCACCTATTTCGTCCACTTCCACAAGTTCGTCGTATGTTGCTGCTTCTAAAGCATCAATGGAACGAAAGGCACCGGCTAATTTTTTGGCAACTGTTTCACCTACATAACGAATTCCGAGCGCAAATAGTACGCGTGCAAAAGGAACTTCTTTTGAAGCTTCTACGGCGTTCTTTATGTTGCGTGCCGATTTTGTTCCGAGCCGTTCGAGTCGTGCCAAATCCGGTACTTTCAAGTCGTAAATGTCAGCGATAGTGTGCAGTAACCCTTTTTCGTAAAGCAAAGCGATAGTCTCTTCACCCAATCCTTCGATATTCATGGCTTTGCGGCTGGCAAAATGTTCTATTTTGCCTTTTATTTGTGGCGGACAACCGTCTTCGTTCGGGCAGTAGTGGGCGGCTTCATCTTCGTTGCGCACTAGTGTTGTACCGCATTCGGGGCATTTTTTTATAAATTCCACCTTGTCGCCAAGCATAAAACGTGCCTCTTTATCGACAGCCGTTATTTTAGGAATAATTTCGCCGCCTTTTTCCACGTAAACCATGTCGCCGATGTAAAGTTCAAGTCCGGCAATGATGTCGGCATTGTGAAGCGATGCACGTTTTACTACTGTACCCGATAGTTGCACGGGGTCAAGATTAGCCACCGGTGTAACGGCGCCTGTGCGTCCCACTTGGTAACTGACCGAATTAAGACGTGTGCAGGCTTTTTCTGCCTGAAATTTGTAGGCAATTGCCCATCGTGGCGATTTAGCCGTATAACCCAGCTCTTTCTGTTGATTTAAGTTGTTCACTTTGAGCACTATACCGTCGGTTGCTATGGGCAAATTTTTGCGTTCTGTGTCCCAATAGGCAATATAGTCAAGCACTTCTTGCAGTGAAGTGCATTTTTTCATCGAATTCGATATTTTAAAACCCCACAAAGAGGCTTTTTTCAGATTGTCGTAGTGCGTGTCGGCTGGTAGTTTGTCGCCCAAAAGATAGTAGAGATAGGCATCCAACTGACGGCGTGCCACTTCAGCTGAATTTTGCAGTTTAAGCGTGCCACTTGCCGCATTGCGCGGATTGGCAAACAGCGATTCTTCTTGCTTTTCGCGTTCGTAATTGAGTTTTTCGAAAACACTCCACGGCATCACAATTTCGCCACGTATTTCAAACAGTTCAGGATAGTCGCCGTGCAGTTTTAAGGGAATGCTGCGAATGGTGCGCACATTGGCGGTAACGTCATCGCCGTAAACACCGTCGCCACGGGTTACGGCACGTACCAAAGCACCTTTTTCGTAAGTCAGCGATATGGAAGAACCGTCGTATTTCAGTTCGCATACAATTTCAAAATCATCGTTCAATGCTTTGCGTACGCGTTCGTAAAAATCGGTTACTTCGCCCGCCGAATAGGTGTTTGCCAACGACAACATCGGGTATTTGTGCTCCACTTGCACAAAAGCAGTATTCAAATCGCTGCCGACGCGCTGTGTTGGCGAATTAGGGTCAAAGTACTCAGGATGTGCATTTTCCAGCGTTTGAAGCTGACGCAGTTTGGCATCGAACTCAAAGTCGCTGATGGTTGGTTTATTGAGCACGTAATAGTTGTAATTGTGCGTGTTCAATTCTTCGCGAAGTTGCAGTATTTCCTCTTGTTTAGTCACTATTCCGAGATTGATTTCAAACTACAAAGATAAGCACATTTCTTTAAAAGAAAAACGGAAAGGAGAAAAAACAAGAAAAAACGCTATAAAGTGGCGAATATCACATGGTTGGTGTTTTATTACAAATTACAAATCCCTTTTCAATAAAAAAATATCGAAAAACAATAAAAATATTTGGTTATTCAAAAAATAATAGCTTACTTTGTACCGTCCAATTTAAAAAACAGTTTATGAAACGACTTAAAATTTTATCTACATTATTATTGATTTGTTTTGTTGTAGCTACTTTCCAAAATTCGCTCACTTCTTTTGTGAACGGATTTTCGTTGGGGTGGAATATTGGCGAGTATGAGGAAATGTACGAAACAACTTCGCAAACTTACTTGGCTATGAAGCTAACTCCCAAGTCGGATTTGCTTCAGATGAATACGCTGAATGTGCGCGACAGTTCTTCAATGATGATGTTGCCCGAAAAAGCGACATTTATTACCTTTAAATCAATGCATCAGGAGGCTTCGGGAGAAGATAAATTCCATTCTGTTGTTGATGCACTACTCAATGTGGCGATATTGTCCTGTTTTGTAGTGGTATTGGTGCTGGTGGTAAAAATTATTCTTTCGTTTCGCCGTTCCGAAGTTTTTGAAGAACGCAACATTTCCCGCATCAATCTTATTGGTCGTATTCTTATTATTATCGGTGTATTGAACACTTTATGGGAATTTTTGCACGTATTTTTAGCGCGGCGCACCATTGCTCTTACCGATTTTGAAATCAGTTATACGGAAATTATTGATTGGGAGAATATTATCATCGGTTTGGTTGTTTTACTGATGAATGAAATTTTAATTATGGCTACGGGTATGAAAAAAGAGCAGGAGCTAACCATTTAATAATGAATAAGATATGATAGTTGTAAATTTGGATGTGATGATGGCGCGTCGGAAAATTTCGCTGAACGAATTGTCCGAAAAGGTGAATGTTACGCCTGCCAATCTTTCCATTTTAAAAACAGGGAAGGCTAAAGCGGTGCGTTTCAGTACGTTGGAGGCGATATGCAAAGTACTCGACTGCCAGCCCGGCGATATTTTAGAATTTGTTGATGATACAAAATAAGTTTTTTTTAAACCAATTTTTATATAATTTTTTAATACAAAACATGATGAAAAGAACAATTTTTCTAGCATTAGTCGCTCTGTTTGCGGCGTATGCAACACTTTTTGCTCAAGACAAAGCAAAAGGATTTCAACAATTTACGTTGGATAACGGTTTGACCGTTTATTTGTGGGAAGACTACAACCAACCGGATGTTCATGGGCGCGTGGTAGTGCGTGCAGGTTCTATTGACGAACCGCATGACTACACAGGTTTAGCGCACTATTTGGAACACATGCTTTTCAAAGGAACTGACAAAATCGGTGCTTTGGATTGGGAAAAAGAAAAACCGCTCTACGAAGAAATTATTAAGTTGTACGACCAATTGGCTGCAACAACCGATGAAGCCGTACGTTTAGAGTTGACAAAAAAAATCAACGAAGTATCTTTGCAAGTGGCACAGTTCGGCGCAACCGATGATTTTTCGAATTTGGTAGAAGGTATGGGCGGTGAAGGCTTAAACGCTTTTACAACCTACGATTTGACCGCTTATTTTAACAATTTTCCCGCTTTCCAAATGGAAAAATGGCTGGAATTGAACTCCGAACGTTGGTTAAATCCTGTTTTCCGTTCGTTTCAGGCGGAATTGGAAAATGTGTTTGAAGAGTACAATATGTACCAAGACGACAACAATACGCACGTTGCAAACTTCATTTACAACAACTTGTACAAAGGGCATCCTTACGAGCGCGATGTTATCGGAACGCTGGAACACATCAAAAATCCTTGTTTAAGTAAACTTATTGAATATTACGAGACATGGTATGTGCCCAACAATATGGCGTTGATTTTGGTTGGAAATTTCGATGCCAATGCGGCTATTCCAATGATTAAGGAAAAATTTGGTCGTTTGCAAGCCAAACCGCTTCCCGAACGTCCAACCTATACGTCCGCCGATTATTCGAAAAACCCGACTGTTTCTGCAAAATTGGGCTATAATCCAGAAATTTATTGGGGCTACAAAGGTGTTAAAAAAGGCGATAAAGACGAACTGTTGCTCGATTTTTGCATCGAATTGTTGAACAACGACCGTGGTACGGGTTTATTGGATAAATTGAATTTGAACGGTGATGTATTGAGTTGCGCTTCTATAAATGACTTTCGTCGCGATGAGGGTCGTATAGTTGTATATGCCACACCCTATTTTGATTCGGAACAGCGTATGTTTGACAGCAATAAATCGACAGAAAAAATTGTGATGTCGGAAGTTAATAAACTAAAGAACGGCGAAATTCCCGAATGGTTGTTCCAATCGGTAAGGGACAATATGCTTCAAAATTATGAATTAATGTTTGAGTCGCCGAATTCTAAAACCAGTATTTTGACGGAAGCGTTTGCCTACAACGAACCGGTTGAAACATATATTAATATGGACAAGGCAATCCAAGCCATTACAAAGCAAGAGGTGCAGGCTATTGCTCAAAAATATTTCGGAGGCAACCACATTACTATTGGAATTGAGGAAGGAACGCCAAAGAAAACCAAGATAAAAAAACCGGAAATTAAGCCTCTTGACCCTCCAAAAGGACAGTTAACGGAGTACAACAAACATTTCAAAACGTTGCCTATAGGCACGGTGAAAGAAGAATACAACAATTTTGCAGACGTAACGAAAACAAAATTGTACGACAATGTAACGTTGTTTACTACAAAAAATCCTCAAAATGACATCTTTTCCTTGACATTAAAATATGGCGTGGGAACGAAAAAAATGCCGAAACTGAAATATGCTACGTGGTTGATGAACACCGCCGGTATGTTGCCCGATACGGAAGCTCAGGATTTACGTCGCCAATATGGAGAATTAGGCGCATCGTACGACTTTGGGGTAAATGAAAATTATTTCTACATTCAAATTGTAGGTGACGAAAAAAATATCGAACAGATATGTAAATTGATGCAACGCCAAATTTTGATGCCGAAATTGGATAAAAAGAAAATGGATCAAGTGTTTGGTTTTGAATATAGTAGCCGTATTTATCAAAGTAAAGATATCAATGCTTTGAGTAATGCATTGTTGAATTATGCTCTTTATGGAAAGAATTCCAG
Organism: Bacteroidales bacterium; assembly: GCA_012837685.1. Taxonomy (GTDB): domain Bacteria; phylum Bacteroidota; class Bacteroidia; order Bacteroidales; family Paludibacteraceae; genus DUQS01. The sequence goes on along the minus strand of DUQS01000013.1, from coordinate 10,332 downwards.
CTATATAGATAGATTATCGCTCGAAGAGGTTTATTTCTTAGGCATTGGAGATTTAATTCCTGAAATTGCCAAAGCTACCGAATATGCTCTGGACGTCCATTATGTCGGTTCAAAATCGGCTGACGAAGCGGCGGAACTCTTCAAACAAGTGTTGCCTATGAAAGAGGGTATGAAAAAGAGCGAATCGCCCATTGTACAAGACCGCGTTGACTACAAAGAGTCGAAAATCTATTTCTTAGCAAACTCCAATGCACAACAGGCTAAAATCTATTTCTACATCAACGGACTTCCGTATGAAATAGCCGACGATGTGGATTATGAAGCGTTTAATCAATATTTTAGCGGTGGATTCAATGGTTTGGTAATGAATGAGATACGCGAAAAACGTTCGATGGCTTACACGGCTGTTGGTTATATGGTATCCCCACCTGTAACCCAAAAGAAGAGTTATTTTATTGGTTACGTTGGTACACAACCGGACAAAGTAGCTGATGCCATTGATGTTTACATGGATTTGCTGACTAATATGCCAATGTACGAAGAGCGTATGGACAACATTAAGGTTTATCTGCGTCAATCAATGCTGACGTCGAAACCATCGTTCCGCAACAAGAGTCAAGTGTTTGATGCGTGGCAGCGTTTGGGTTACACCGACGATCCTGCCAAAGTGAATATGTCTAAGGTAGAAGAATTGACGTTTGAGCAAATCAAAAATTTCTACGAAACGAACATCAAGGGACAACCGATTGTTACCGTTATTATGGGCGACCCGAAATTAATTGATTTAAAGCAAATTAAAGCAAAATGGGGCAAAATAACGAACGTTGGTCGCGGAACTTTGTTCAGTAAAGAATAAACGTACAGTACACAATAAAAATGGCAGACTAAAAAGTCTGCCATTTTTTATAACTCTATATCGTTGAGCATTTTTTCCACCTCTTCATCGGTTTTTCGCAATTTGTCTTTGCAAAAAGTAATGAGTTCGGAAGCTTTTTTTATTTTGGAAGAGAGTTCATCGATGCTGAGTTCATCGTTTTCAATTTGCGATACAATGGCATCCAATTCGTCCATTGCTTGTTGGTAGGTTTTTGTTGCTTTCATAGTGTTATATATTTTAAAAATCCAAAGTTAGTTGTTGTTCCAAAAGGCGAAATGTGAGGCGGTGATAGGGTGTAGTGCCAAATTCTTTTATCGCTTTGCGGTGGAGTTGTGTCGGATAACCTTTGTTTTGTTGCCATCCGTATTGCGGAAATTCTTCGGCGATGTGTGTCATAAAATCGTCTCGGTAAGTTTTAGCCAAAACAGATGCGGCAGCAATGGACAAGTATTTTGCGTCTCCTTTCTTAATGGTGTGATAGGGAATATCGCCGTAAGGTTTAAATCGGTTGCCGTCAATGATGAGATGCTCCGGACGCACTTTTAATTGGTCAATGGCGCGGTGCATCGCTAAAATGGAAGCGTTGAGAATGTTTATTTTGTCAATTTCTTGTGCCGTAACCACGCCAACCGCCCATGCGGTAGCTTCTTGCTCAATGATGGGACGCAATTGGTAACGCTCTTTTTCTGTCAGTTGTTTGCTGTCGTTAAGTAAATCGTTGTGAAAATCAGTCGGTAACACCACCGCCGCCGCAAAAACGGGACCTGCCAGACAGCCTCGTCCGGCTTCGTCGCAACCGCTTTCTATGCAGTTGGGCGTATAATAGGGCAGTAGCGACCAGTTTTTTTTCATTGTCAGTCGAAATTTAGCAGATTTACGGTTTCACCGTCAAATACGGCATACGAAAATTCTTCCATAAAGTCGCCGATAATGAATAATTGGCTCTTGTTAGCCAACAAAAGATTAAGCACAATGTGCCGATGCCCCATAATGTAGTAGTCAATGGGATTGGTTGCCGAATGTTTTTTAGCAAAGATAACGATAGATTCCTTTTCTTCGCCTTTGTAGCCGATTTCCGTTTGAGCACGTTTTTGGCGATTGCTTTTCGACCATGCAAGACCCAATTTGAAACCCAATTTAGGCGGAACTAAGGTGCGAAATAGGAATTGGCATATTTTACTGTGAAAAATGGTGCAAAGACACCGAAAAGCAAAATCTTTATCGCCCAAACCGTCTCCGTGAGCCAAATAGAAGCGTTTTCCTGCCAAAGTTACGGTAATAGGCTTTTTGTGTACAATCAGTCCGATGCGTTTTTCCAGAAAACCAAAAGTCCAAAGGTCGTGATTGCCGGTAAAAAAATGTACGGGAATTCCTGAACGTGTAATTTCGGTAAGTTTGTCGAGCAATGGTTCGTAGCCGGTTGGCACTTTTTTCCAAAATTCAAACCAAAAATCGAAAATATCGCCCAAAAGAAAAATTTCAGTAGCGTCTGTTTTCGCCATATCGAGCCAATCGATAAGTTTTTGTTGGTGTGCTTCGGGGTCTTTTATAACGAGCGAACCGAGGTGTGCGTCAGATAAAAAATAGTATTTCATGCGTTTGTCGGCTTTTTTTAAAGCAATCCAAGTTCCAATTTAACTTCGTCACTCAAACTGTTGTGTGTCCATTCCGGTTCAAATACCAAATTGAGAGTCAATTTTTTAACGCCGGCAATGCCTTCCACCTTCATTCTCACATCTTCGATAATGAAGTCAGCCATTGGACAGCTGGGTGTGGTCAGTGTCATATCTATTTCCACGTTGCCATCGTTCGTTTCTATGCGGTAAATAAGCCCCAAATCATAAATATTGACAGGCATTTCGGGATCGTAAACTGTTTTCAATACTTCAACAATCTTCTCTTCCAGTTCTAAAAATTCATTCATGGCTCGGTGTCTATTTGATAATTGTTTGCAAAGATAGTGATTTATGCCAATTTTACTGCCTAATAACGTTTTTTTTTGTACTTTTGTAACAAAATAAGCCAGCGATTTGTGATGAAGATAGCAGATGTGTCGTTTAGCGGGAAGCCACTTTTTTTAGCACCTATGGAGGATGTTACCGATCCTGCTTTTCGCTTGATATGCAAACGTTTTGGCGCAGATTTGGTTTATTCTGAATTCATTTCTGCCGATGCTCTTATACGCAGCGTGAAACGGACGGAGCAGAAGCTCACTTTGTACGAAGAGGAGCGTCCTTTGGCGATACAACTCTATGGACGTGAAGCAGATGCTATGGTAGAAGCGGCAAAAATTGTGGAAGCGGAAAAACCGGATATTATCGACCTGAATTTCGGTTGTCCTGTGAAAAAAGTTGCCGGAAAAGGGGCGGGAGCGGGATTACTGCAAGATATTCCTAAAATGCTGAAAATCACCCGTTCCGTTGTCGATGCGGTGAAGATACCGGTTACCGTGAAAACGCGCTTGGGCTGGGACGAAAACAATAAAATAATTGTAACGCTGGCAGAGCAATTACAAGATTGTGGCATTGCGGCGTTGGCAATTCATGGGCGCACGCGTTCGCAGATGTACAAAGGTGATGCGGACTGGACGCTTATAGGTGAGGTAAAAAATAATCCGCGTATGCACATTCCGATTATTGGCAACGGCGATGTAACAACGCCCGAACGTGCCAAAGAGTGTTTCGAACGTTATGGTGTTGATGCTGTGATGATTGGGCGCGGTGCAATTGGACGTCCTTGGATTTTTGAGGAAATAAACTACTTTTTTGAAAACGGCGAGTGTAAAGCACCATATCCATTTGGTTGGCAGGTCGATATTTTGAAAGAACATGTTTTGCGCAGCATTGAGTGGATAGGCGACGAACGCAAGGGAATTGTCCACAGCCGACGTCATTTAGCGGCAACGCCCGTATTTAAAGGTATTGCCGATTTTAGGCAAACACGTATCGCCATGCTGCGCGCCGAAACGCTTGATGAACTTTTCGGCATTATCGATGGCGTGGTAGCCGAACACGAAAATAGTCAGAAATAATGGCACATTCAACATTACTGCAAATAGTTTGGAACGTAAATCCCGAAATCGGTACTTTTTGGGGCATCACTTTGCGCTGGTACGGCATTTTGTTTGCGTTTGGATTGTGCTGTGCAGGCTATTTTCTTTACAGGATTTTTAAAGAAAAAGGTATTTCGCAAAACAATTACGAGCGTTTGTTGATTTACGGCTTTTTCGGCATTTTTCTTGGTGCGCGCGTGGTGCATTGTTTGTTCTACGAGCCGACCTATTATTTAGCTCATTGGTGGGAAATTTTGCTGCCCGTGAGTTCCATAAATGGAAAAATTGTATTTGTGGGCTATCAAGGTTTGGCAAGCCACGGCGCAGGTGCGGGATTAATCGTAGCCGTTTTGCTTTATTGTTGGCGAACAAAGCTAAAAGTGTGGTCAATAATGGATTATTTGGCGATTGTAACGCCGCTTGCGGGCGGATTTATTCGTTTGGGCAATCTGATGAATTCCGAAATTGTTGGTGCACCGACCAATGTGCCGTGGGCAATGATTTTTACACGTTTCGATGATATACCGCGCCATCCGGCACAACTCTACGAAGCTCTTTTCTATTTTGCCCTTTTTGTGGCATTGTGGATAGTTTATCGCAAAAAACTGTCGGTGAAAGATGGATTTTATCTCAGCGTGGTAATGGTGGTCATTTGTCTTTTTCGCTTTTTTATAGAATATGTAAAAGAGGTGCAGATGCCGTTCGAAAATCAAATGACTCTCAATATGGGACAATGGCTAAGTATTCCGTATATTGTGGTCGGTAGTCTGATATTCTATTTCACACAACGAAAAAATAAAAAACTAAAATAACAACACGATGAAACATTACACGAATGTAAAAGATTTGGGCGACTTGCAACAAGCCGTCAAAGAAGCCTTAGAAGTGAAAAAGAACCGTTTTGCCTACAAAAATATAGGCGAGAACAAAACTTTATTGATGGTGTTTTTCAATTCGAGCCTTCGCACGCGCCTTAGCACTCAAAAAGCGGGTATGAATTTGGGAATGAACACCATTGTGCTGGACGTAAATCAAGGCGCATGGAAATTGGAAACGGAACGCGGCGTAATAATGGATGGCGACAAACCGGAACATCTATTGGAGGCTATTCCTGTTATGGGTTGCTATTGCGATATTATTGGCGTGCGGTCGTTTGCGCGATTTGAAAGTAAAGAATTTGATTATGAAGAAGTTATAATCAATCAATTCATCAACTATTCGGGAAAACCCGTTTTTAGCATGGAAGCGGCTACAGGTCATCCGTTGCAGGCTTTTGCCGACCTGATTACCATAGAAGAATATAAAAAAACGGCGCGACCGAAAGTGGTGCTGACGTGGGCACCGCATCCTAAAGCATTGCCACAGGCTGTTCCCAATTCGTTTGCCGATTTTATGAACGAAGCAAATGTCGATTTTGTAATTACTCATCCGAAAGGCTACGAATTGTGCGATAAATTTGTGCGCGGTGCCAAAGTGGAGTACGACCAAGCCAAAGCGTTTGAGGGTGCCGATTTTATTTATGCCAAAAATTGGGCAGCCTATCAAGACCCGAATTACAGCAAAATTTTGAGTACCGACAGAGCTTGGACGGTTGATACTGCCAAAATGGCTCTGACGAATAATGCCTATTTTATGCACTGTTTGCCTGTTCGGCGCAATATGATTGTAACAGACGATGTAATAGAAAGTCCGCAATCGCTGGTAATTCCCGAAGCGGCAAATCGCGAAATTTCAGCTCAAGTGGTGATTAAACGTTTACTTCAAAACAATTGAAATGGAAAAACTGACACTCATAAAAGTGGGAGGTAAGATAGTCGAAGAGACCGACACGCTCAACAGCTTGTTGGACGATTTTGTGCGCTTGTGCGGTGCAAAAGTGCTGGTACACGGCGGCGGACGCTCGGCTACAACCGTAGCGACACAACTCGGCATAACAACGCAAATGATTGACGGACGGCGTGTTACCGATGAGGCAATGTTGCGCGTGGTAACTATGGTTTACGGCGGTTTGGTCAACAAACAAATAGTTGCCGGATTGCAACAACGCGGTCTTAATGCGTTGGGATTGACCGGTGCCGACATGAATTATATGCTTTCCGAAAAACGACCTGCCGTTCCGATTGATTACGGTTTTGTGGGCGATGTTAAAAAGGTTGATGGTGCGGCTCTTGCCGATTTAATTGCCAAAAATATAGTGCCCGTATTGGCACCGCTTACACACGATGGAAAAGGTAACTTATTGAATACCAATGCAGACACCATAGCCGGAGAGGCTGCCAAAGCGTTAGCACGCTATTTTGATGTAACGTTGGTGTACTGTTTCGAGAAAAAAGGCGTATTGTTGGACGAAACCGACGAAAATAGTGTTATTCCTCATCTCACCGAAAATGAATTTGAGCGACTTAAAGCGCAAAATGTCATAGTAGGCGGCATGGTGCCAAAACTGACCAACGCCTTTGCAGCCCTTAAAGCGGGCGTCCGTGCGGTCGTCATTACCAAAGCCGACGACATTACAAAAAATGTCGGAACGCGCATCGAATAATCTTTAAAGCCTCTGTTTTCACAGAGGTTTTTTTAGCTTTTGGCAGAAATCTGACGAGTTTGGCAGTACTATAATTCTGACACAATGTCAGAAAAACTGACATTACTAATAGTCATTTGCAAAAAAATATGCCAAAAATCGGTCAATGAACCTCAAACGGATAGTGGCACGCCATTTGCTAAAAATAGGGTGCGAAGTTTTTTTGAATAATAACAACAAATAAATATTTAAAATTATGGGAAAAATTATTGGTATTGACTTAGGAACGACCAATTCATGTGTGGCCGTCCTTGAAGGTAACGAACCTGTCGTTATTACAAATAGCGAAGGCAAACGTACCACTCCTTCTATTGTGGCGTTTATCGACGGTGGCGAACGCAAAGTTGGCGATCCGGCTAAACGTCAAGCAGTTACAAATCCGAAAAATACGGTTTATTCTATCAAGCGTTTCATGGGCGAAAGCTACGACCGCGTAGCAAAAGATATTGACCGTGTGCCTTATAAAGTGGTAAAAGGCGATAACAACACAACGCGTGTGGACATCAACGGTCGCCTCTATACGCCTCAGGAAATTTCGGCTATGATTCTTCAAAAAATGAAGAAAACCGCCGAAGATTATCTTGGTCAGGAAGTGACGGAAGCCGTTATCACGGTGCCGGCTTATTTTAGTGATGCACAACGTCAGGCTACGAAAGAAGCCGGCGAAATTGCAGGTCTTAAAGTGCGCCGTATTGTGAACGAGCCTACTGCCGCATCGTTGGCTTACGGCTTGGATAAGTCCAACAAAGATATGAAAATTGCCGTGTTTGACCTTGGCGGTGGAACGTTCGATATTTCCATCCTCGAGCTTGGCGATGGCGTGTTTGAAGTAAAATCGACCAATGGCGATACACAACTTGGCGGAGACGATTTCGACCATGTTATTATCGACTGGTTGGCTGACGAATTTAAAAAAGACGAAGGTGTTGATTTGCGTCAAGACCCGATGGCGTTGCAACGCTTGAAAGAGGCTGCCGAAAAGGCAAAAATTGAATTGTCGAGCACCACATCGACCGAAATCAATCTGCCGTACATTATGCCGGTTGACGGAATTCCCAAACACTTGGTAAAAACGCTTACACGTGCCAAATTTGAACAATTGTCGGACAAACTGATTCAAGCTTGCTTGGTACCGTGCGAAAACGCACTGAAAGCCGCAGGATTGAGCAAATCGGACATTAACGAAGTGATTTTGGTAGGTGGTTCAACACGTATTCCTGCCATTCAGACGTTGGTTGAGAAGTTTTTCGGTAAAGCGCCTTCAAAAGGTGTTAATCCCGACGAAGTGGTAGCTATTGGCGCAGCCATTCAAGGCGGTGTTCTGACCGGCGAAGTGAAAGACGTTCTTTTGTTGGATGTTACGCCGCTTTCGTTAGGTATTGAAACTATGGGCGGTGTGATGACGAAATTGATTGATGCCAACACCACCATTCCGACCAAGAAATCGGAAGTGTTCTCTACGGCGAGCGACAACCAACCTTCGGTGCAAATTAACGTATTGCAGGGCGAACGTCCGATGGCAAGTCAAAACAAGCAAATCGGTATGTTTAACCTCGATGGCATTCCTGCCGCACCTCGTGGTGTGCCACAAATTGAAGTAACCTTTGATATTGACGCCAACGGTATTCTGAACGTATCGGCAAAAGATAAGGCTACAGGCAAAGAGCAAGCCATTCGTATTGAAGCATCGAGCGGCTTAAGCAAGGAAGAAATTGAGAGAATGAAAGCCGAAGCTGAAGCCAATGCCGAAGCCGACCAAAAGGAACGTGAGCGTATCGACAAACTGAATCAGGCAGATGCGATGATTTTCCAAACGGAAAAACAGTTGAAAGAAATTGGCGATAAAATTCCTGCCGACAAGAAAGCGCCTATCGAGAAAGCATTAGAAGACCTCAAAGCCGCACACAAGGCTCAGGATGTTGCTGCCATCGATAAGGCAATGGAAGCTATGAACACTGCATTCCACGCTGCAAGTCAGGATATGTATAACGCTACTAACGCGCAAGGTGGACAACAAGCTGGTCCTGACTTTAACGCGCAAGCCAACCAAAATCAGGATAGCAAACAGGACGACAATGTTCAAGATGCCGATTTTGAAGAGGTAAAGTAAGACTTTAAAATAAGTCTCAATTAGATAAAAAGGTGTAATCCAAAAGGTTACACCTTTTTTGTTACATCAAATCTAATGGACTTTTGATGCTTGATTTTGAAATGTCCACAATATGTGTGTAGATTTCGGTTGTTTGTACGGATTGATGTCCCAATAATTCCTGAATATATCGAATATCAACAGCCTACTTTCTAAAAACGGATGACACTACACTGTACTCATCCGTTTTTTTGTGTATGTAACCCTTTACTAATTAAAAAATATATCTATTTTTTTTATTCAATAAATTGGAAGTTTATTATAAAGTAGTTACTTTTGAACATTGATTTTAAAATATGCCAAATTGTAATTGACACGCATCATCAATTCTATGAAGTTATTAAAAATCATCCATCATAACGAACAGCGCATCAAGGTAGATTTCGACTTTGATGCGTCTATTATCGCCACATTGAAACAACTCGATGATGTAAAATGGAGCCAAACGCTCAAAGCTTGGCATATACCAGATACGAAAGAAGCATTGAGCCAACTAAAAATACTTTTTCCAGATGTGGAAACAATAGAAGCAGAATTAAGAAATCCTCTTTCCATTGTTCTGAATCAAACATCAAGTAAAAATAAAGAATACGAGTTGAAAACAGCTGAAATAAATATGACCGTCACGTCAAAGAGGATATTCGTAAAGTTGCCGAAAAACGACACTGACACGCAATTTTTAAGTTCGTTCAGATACGTACATTGGGATAATAATAACCATCAATGGATTATTCCCAACTATGGAAAAAATTTTGATTTACTAACATCCTATTTTCAGAATAGAGCATTCGCTATTAGCAAACAAGACGACAAAAAAATAATTCAGACCAAAACCGCAGAGGCAGGCAAAATAAAAACGTTCAATGTTCAAAATCGGATACTGGAGATTTATTTTACCTATAACCGCACATTGATAGAGACTATTAAAACCATGCCCTTATGTCGTTGGGATAGTTCAAAAACGTGTTGGACAGTGCCCTACAACGAACAAAACATGAAGGAATTACAGAAAATAGCAAATGCTCAAGACTTGCAGTTTTCTTATGAGGTAATTTCGAAAACAGCAGGAACAGCACGTTTACCCAAACATGCAAACTATTTGCGGTGTCCGAAAGAATATACCGAAAAACTTAAAGAATTACGCTACAGCAGTAATACCCTGAATGTTTATACCGATTTATTTGAGGAGTTCATTAACTATTATCCTGATAAAGCTGCACCCGAAATAACAGAAGAAGAGATTATAGCTTTTTTGCGCTATTTAGTAAACGACCGAAAAATATCCACATCGTACCAAAACCAAAGCATAAACGCCATCAAGTTTTACTATGAACGCGTATTAGGAGGGAAACGTAAAATTTATTTGATTGAAAGACCGAGAAAAGAGAACTATTTGCCAGAAGTATTGAGCGAAGAAGAAGTGGCTGCCATACTGAAAGCGATAACAAATTTAAAACACAAAGCATTGATAATGACTATCTATTCGGGTGGTCTACGCATAAGCGAACTCATCAATTTAAAGATAAGAGATATTGATAGCGACCGTATGCAAATTCGCATTCAACAATCGAAAGGAAAAAAAGACCGTTACACTTTGTTAAGTAAAAAAACTTTAATAACTTTGCGTCTTTATTTTAAGGAATATAAACCCAAAGAATGGTTGTTTGAAGGTG
>DUQS01000012.1 GCA_012837685.1 Bacteroidales bacterium | reverse complement strand
GTGGCCAACTGGGGCTGACTGTAACTCAGCTGTCTTTCGACTTCGGTGGTTCGAATCCATCACTGCCCACAAAAAAACAGGAGTAATTTTACTCCTGTTTTTTTAGTTTATTGCCCGATATTTTTTACTTCAAAGCTGCCAAAGCTTCTGCAATACGTTCAAACGCCACTTTCAACTTTTCATCGCTTGTGGCATACGACATACGTATGCAATCAGGAGCTCCAAACGAATCGCCACCTACGCAAGCCACGTGGGCAGTTTCCAAAAGGTACATTGTCAAATCGGAGGAGTCGTTTATTGTCTTTCCTTCGGGTGTTTTTTTACCGAAAAACGCTTTGCAGTCGGGAAACACATAGAATGCTCCCATCGGATTGTTCATCTTCAAGCCTTCTATTTGTTTTGCCATAGCCACCACTAAATTTTTGCGGCGTTCAAAAGCTTGACGCATCTCTTCTACACAAGTTTGTTCGCCCAAATAAGCCGCTTCAGCAGCTTTTTGCGCTATCGACGAAGGACCGGATGTATATTGTCCTTGCAATTTGTTGCACGCTTCAGCCACCCACAGCGGAGCTGCTATCCAACCGAGACGCCAACCTGTCATGGCATAACCTTTCGAAACGCCGTTTATCACCACTACTCTATCAGCTACTTCCTTAAATTGAGCAATAGATTCGTGTTTACCAATGTAATTGATTGACTCGTAAATTTCATCGGAAATAATTAAAATTTCGGGATACTTGGCAAGGACAGCAGCCAAACTGCGCAACTCTTCCTTTGTGTAAACGCTGCCCGTCGGATTGGACGGCGAACAGAGAATTAAAGCACGCGTTTTAGGCGTAATGGCTTCTTCCAATTGTTGTGCTGTTATTTTGAAATCTTGCTCAATACCCGCCGATACGATAACGCTCGTACCTTCGGCTAATTTTACCATTTCAATGTAGCTAACCCAATATGGCGCAGGAATTATCACTTCGTCGCCTGCGTTAATGGTACACATCAGCACATTACAAACAGATTGTTTTGCACCGTTGGAACAAACAATTTGCTCAGGTTTATAATCCAGTTGATTTTCATTTTTCAGTTTAGCACAAATCGCCTTTCGAAGCGACAAATACCCCGGCACGGGTGAATAAAACGAAAAATTTTCGTCTATCGCCTTTTGGGCTGCTTTTTTGATGTGTTCCGGCGTAAAAAAATCCGGTTCACCTACACTTAAATTGATGACATCAATTCCTTGTGCCTTCAATTCATTACTTTTTTGTGACATAGCAAGCGTAGCAGATTCTGTCATAGCTTGCAAACGATTGGATAGATTCATAAATATGGATTTAGTTCGAAAAATCAGTTAATAATTGGTCTATCATTCTGCACATTTCATCAAATTCCGACTGCGAAAACAGACGTGTCAGAAAAACAATTTTGCCTGTGCTGTCGATAACAACATTGCGCGTAATTCCCGCATCCGGTCGCGCATACAATTCAAAAATAGAGCCGTTTTTGTCCATAACTATCGGATAGGTTACGCCGGTAGTTTTCACAAAATCGGCAATAGCTGCCTCCGACTCCTTATAATCAATGCCGAACAAAGCAAAACGGCTGTTGTTTTTGTGTTTCTGCCAAATTTCACGTTCTATGTGGGGCATCTCTTTGTGGCACACTTTACACCAACTCGCCGTAAATTGCAACATCACTACTTTACCGCGCAAATCGGACAACATTACTGTCGTTCCGTCAGCAGTCTGCAAACGAAAATCAGGTGCTTGCTCACCCACTTTGACAATGTAGCCACGGTCTGCCGCCTCTTGAGCGCACATCCCTAAAACAAGCACGCTACAAAAAAGTAATGAAATGATTTTTTTCAACATATCACGTTTCCTTTTTCCACCGAAAACAATTTCATTTCGCTACTGACCTCATTCAACACTTCGTCCAAATGTTCTCTGTTGGTATCGGTAAAAAATATCTGTCCGAACTGTTCGGTTGAGACAATTTCTACAATTCGCTTCACTCGTTCGGCATCCAACTTGTCGAAAACATCATCAATCAACAATATGGGGGTCAATCCGCTTGTCTCTTTCAACAAGTCAAATTGCGCCAACTTCATCGCTACAAAATAAGTTTTGTTCTGTCCTTGCGAACCCGCTTTTTTTATCGGATAAGATTCCAAAAACATTCCCAAATCGTCTTTATGGACACCGCGCGTAGTAAATCCGATGATTTGGTCTTTTTGTCGGCTCGCACGCAATTGTGCCATCAAACCGCCTTCTTGCAAATGCGATTCGTATTTCAATTCTACCGATTCGTTATTGGCAGATATTTGGCTGTAGTAACGTTGGAAAGTCGGCAAAAATTTTTCGATAAAGGCTATACGACAAGCAAAAATATAATCTGCCGCCTGCGCCATTTGAATTTCATACACCTCCATCACGTCGTCAGCCACCATCTCTTCCGATTTTAAAAGTGCATTTCTGTTGCGCAGCGCAACATTGTAAGCCATCAATTGCGTAAGATATTCTTTGTCGTATTGAGATATAATAATGTCTAAAAAGCGACGACGTTCTTCACTACCGCCTAATATCAGTTGCAAATCGGCGGGGGAAATTATTACCAACGGCAAAAGTCCGATATGGTCGGACAACCGCTCATAATCCTGTTTGTTACGCTTAAACTGTTTTTTTTGGCGACGCTTCACACCGCAACAAACCATTTCTTCCTTGTCGTTGCGTTCATACCAACCTTGCAACATAAAAAAATCGGCATCGTAATTAATTAGCTGATTATCAATCGGATTTAAATAGCTTTTACAAAACGACAGATAATAAACGGCATCCAGCAAATTGGTCTTTCCCATTCCATTGCGTCCAATGAAACAATTTATTTTTGGCGAAAAAGTAACATCGGTTTCGACAATATTTTTGTAGTTCAATATGGAAAGACGCTGAAGATACATTTGAAAAAATCTTATTTTAACAATTGCACTACTTGTTCTATGTCCGACAAATTTTGTTCGCCGGTTTGCATATTTTTAAACATAACTTTGCCGGCTGCCATTTCCGTATCGCCGACAATAGCCACATAGGGTATAGCGTTAGCATCGGCATAAGAAAGCTGTTTTTTCATTTTTGTTGGTTCGGGATAAATCTCGGCGGCAATACCTTCTGCACGCAATCGTCTGAGCAGCGGCAAGCAAAATTCCAGAGCAGCCGTATCGAACGACACAAACAACAATTTCGTTGCATTGACGGTCTCTTTCGGATAAAGGTCGAGTTGGTTCAATACGTCATAAATGCGGTCTGCTCCAAACGAAATGCCGACACCCGAAACGTTCGGCATACCAAAAACGCCGGTCAAATTGTCGTAACGTCCGCCGCCGGTAATGCTGCCTATTTCCACATCCAAAGCCTTTACCTCTATTATCGTACCCGTGTAGTAGTTAAGTCCGCGAGCTAATGTCAAATCGAGTTCCACTTCGGCAGTTAATTCCGATTTTTTTAGGAAGTTTAGAACTGTTTCCAATTCCTGAACGCCTAACAAACCTATTTCCGAAGTCGCCAAAATAGTTTTGAGTTGAGTTATTTTAGCATCATTATCGCCACTTAACTCCAAAATCGGTCGAAGTTTTTCTATCGCTGCCGCCGAAATACCTTTTTCCAACAATTCCGCATTAACAGCCTCCATACCAATTTTATCCATCTTGTCGATGGCTACTGTTATATCAATAATTTTATCCGCTTCGCCAATCAATTCGGCTATTCCCGTCAATAGTTTACGATTATTCAGCTTTATAAGCACATTGACACGTAGTTTGCGAAAAACGGTATCAATAATTTCAATCAATTCCACTTCATTCAAGAGCGAATCGCTTCCAACGACATCGGCATCGCATTGATAAAACTCGCGGTAACGCCCTTTTTGTGGGCGATCGGCACGCCAAACGGGTTGAATTTGGAAACGTTTGAACGGAAATGTGATTTGGTTTCGGTATTGCACTACAAAACGGGCAAACGGCACCGTCAAATCATACCGCAAACCTTTTTCTGAAATTTTATTAGTCAGTTTTAGGCTGTCTTTCTGCATCCATTCATCATCGGGAACATTACCGGCAAAATCGCCCGAATTCAATATTTTAAACAGCAATTTATCGCCTTCTTCACCATATTTTCCCATCAAAGTGGTAAGATTTTCTATTGCGGGCGTTTCTATCTGTTTAAAACCATACAGATAAAAAACGGAACGAATGGTATCGAAAATATAATTGCGTTTCACCATTTCCATTGGCGAAAAATCACGTGTTCCTTTGGGTGTCGATGGTTTCATGAACGTCAATTTTAAAAAATTTCATTAACAATAAATTCGGTCGCACCGGCATTGGCACGAACATAATCGGCAGCCTTTTTGCCGGCTTCTTTATCAAAAAACAGCGCATTTATCGTATCTTCCAAATGGCGATACGAAGCGATTGAAAATCCGGCACCTGCATCAATCAAGCCTTGAGCCTCTTTAAATTTATGATAATTTGGTCCAAAAACGACAGGTATTTGCCATGTAGCAGCTTCCAACGTATTGTGAATGCCGGCACCAAAACCGCCACCAATATAAGCAAGTTGTCCATGTTGGTAAACCGCCGACAAAATTCCCATCGTATTAATAATTAAACAATCTGCCTTTTTCACTTCTTGCACATTCGTTTCGGTGTACAAAGCAAAAGTGCGCCGCAACTTACCACAAATACTTTCTATGCGATTAGCACTGATTTCGTGTGGTGCTATAATCATTTTTTTCTCTCTGTTATTATTGATGTAGCGCAACAGTAAATCTTCGTCGGGTTCCCACGAGCTGCCCACTACCAACACTTGCGCGCCTTCGGCAAAAGCTTCCACTATGGGCAAACGCTGTGCCCGTCCTGCAATTTCTATCACGCGGTCGAAACGGGTATCACCGGCTACGTCAACGTTTGTTAATCCTATCGATGCCAATAGATTTTTGGAAGAGACATCTTGCACAAACATACGTGTAAATGACATCAGCATGGTACGGAAAAAATTCCCGCTCGGGCGAAAAAACATCTGTTTTTCTCTAAAAACACCCGACACCAAATAGGTCGGAATTTTTAGCTCTCGCAATTTTTTCAAATAGTTCGCCCAAAATTCGTATTTAATGAAAATGGCGCACTGCACATTGACAATCTCGAAAAAGTTGGAAACATTTTCAGGAATATCCAAAGGCAAATAGCAAACGGCATCGGCACCTTCGTAGTTTTTACGAATTTCAAAGCCCGAAGGCGAAAAAAACGTCAAAAGAATTTTAGCATCCGGACGTTTGCGTTTCAAAGCCTCCATCAAAGGGCGACCTTGCTCAAACTCGCCTAACGAAGCAGCATGAAACCAAACATAAGAAACATTCGGGTCTATCTTTTTCTTCAAATAGCGCAACGCTGCCCTGCCACCGATATGGCGTTTTTGAGCCTTCGACGAAAACAAAGCAACCACTCCGATAACAGCACCGTAGAGACGAATGACTATGTTGTATAAGTACTGCATAATTTTAAAAAGAAAGGCACTCCAAACAATTTTGAAATGCCTTTCGATTCGTTTGGTACCGATTATCTTCTGATACCCAATTCTTTGATAATAGCACGGTAACGTTCGATATCGACATCTTTTAAATAATCGAGTAAACGACGACGTTTACCAACCAAAATTTTCAAGGAACGCGAAGTGCTATAATCTTTTTTGTTTGACTTCAAATGTTCAGTCAAATGGTTAATACGGTAGGAAAACAATGCTATCTGGGACTCCGGAGAGCCAGTATCAGTGTTAGACTTCCCGTACTGACCAAAGATTTCTTGCTTTTTTTCTGCTGTTAAATACATAACTATTTTATTTTTTTATTTTGAGCCTACAAAAGTACTACTTTTTTTTTACAACAGCAAAGGTTTTCATAAAAATCAACAAAAAACGCCTATTCCCAATGAAACGGGCATAATTTATCGATTTGTTATTTACATCCCGAACACCTTGGCTTCAACTGTTTGAAGAAATCGTTGCCTTTGTCGTCCACCAAAATAAACGCGGGGAAATCCACTACATCTATTTTCCAAATGGCTTCCATACCCAACTCAGGATATTCCACACATTCAATGGATTTAATGTTATTTTGAGCTAAAATAGCCGCCGGACCGCCAATTGAACCAAGGTAAAAACCACCGTATTTTTTACAAGCATCGGTAACTTCCTGACTGCGATTGCCCTTTGCCAACATAATCATAGAGCCTCCATGGCTTTGGAACTCATCAACATACGGATCCATACGACCGGCAGTAGTCGGTCCCATCGAACCGCAAGGCATTCCGGGAGGCGTTTTAGCAGGACCTGCGTAATAAATCGGATGATTTTTAAGGTATTGCGGCATCTCTTCGCCTCTATCAAGACGTTCTTTAATTTTGGCATGAGCAATATCGCGACCAACAATAATAGTTCCCGTAAGCGACAAACGAGTCGATACAGGATATTTTGTCAATTCTGCCAATATGTTTGCCATAGGTTGATTGAGATTAATTTGCACCGCATCGCCTTCGCCCGCTTCGCGTAAAGCTTCCGGTATCAAATTGCTTGGACAATCGTCCATTTTTTCAATCCAAATGCCGTCTTTATTGATTTTACATTTAATGTTGCGGTCAGCCGAACAGCTAACCCCCAAACCGATTGGACAACTTGCGCCGTGGCGTGGCAAACGGACAATTCGTACATCGTGCGCCATATATTTACCGCCGAATTGCGCTCCAAGTCCTATTTTATTCGTTTCTTCAAGCACTAACTTTTCGAGTTCCAAATCGCGAAAAGCACGACCATATTCATTGCCGGTAGTCGGCAGTTCATCATAATAGTGCGCTGATGCCAATTTCACAGTCAACAAATTATTTTCCGCAGACGTGCCGCCAATAACAAACGCAATATGGTACGGCGGACAAGCGGCTGTCCCGAGTGTTTTTATCTTTTCTATCAAAAAAGGAACCAACGTGCTCGGATTTTGAATGCGCGCCTTTGTCTCTTGATACAAATAGGTTTTGTTGGCTGAGCCACCGCCTTTTGTTACGCACAAAAAACGATATTCCATACCTTCCGTAGCTTCAATATCTATTTGCGCCGGCAAATTGCACTTGGTATTCACCTCATCGTACATGGTAAGTGGCGCATTTTGCGAATAACGTAAATTTTCTTCGGTATAAGTTTTAAAAACGCCTAACGACAACGCCTCTTCGTCGCAGTAACCTGTCCAAACTTGCTGACCTTTTTCGCCATGAATAATGGCTGTACCCGTATCTTGACACAGCGGCAATTTGCCTTTGGCTGACACTTCGGCATTGCGCAAAAAAGTCAAAGCCACATATTTATCATTGTCGTTGGCTTCGGGGTCGGAAAGAATTTTTGCCACTTGCTCGTTGTGCGAACGGCGCAACAAAAACGACACATCGCGAAATGCAGCATTTGCCATTTTTGTCAAACCCTCTTTTTCAATTTTCAAAATAGGTTTTCCTTCAAATTCGCTTACCGACACATGGTCTTTTGTAAGCAAATAATACTCTGTTTTGTCCTCGCCAAGCGAGAAAATCGGTTGATAATGAAATTCAGTCGCCATATTTTTAATTATTTAAGTTGATTTACAATAGAAAAGACAAAGTTACAACTTTTTATTGTGAAAAACAGTGTCGTCCACACGCAAAATGCCAAAATTAGTTCCCGAACAGTTAAGCGAAGCCTTAAACGACATTTATTTTTAGAGAAAGTTGTCCAAATGGAGTTTTTTATTTACCTTTGCATCCGTTCAAGACTTCGGCGGCATTGGCGTAATTGGTAGCCGCGCTAGACTTAGGATCTAGTGACGAAAGTCGTGTAGGTTCGAGTCCTACATGCCGCACAAAAAGTACATATTTGCAAAAAAAAATCGGGAAGCATTGTACTTCCCCGATGTAAAAGGGTAAAAAGCCAATGGTTTTTACCCTTTCTTTTTTATTTATATTTTAAATTTATTATTTTGTTGTTTAAAAATATTGTCGTATATTTGTAGTTGGTAAGGGCGTGGGCTGCCGTTTCGGACGTAGAGGGGAGGGCTTTTTGCATTCGTCGCCACATAACCATTACTAAGACGTGTAAATTTTTACACGTCTTTTTTATTACAATAATTAAACACCGTGTTATAACTTTGTAACAATCGTTACATCGGATCGACATCCATATACACAATAAGCGATTTGTTCGCATCATCGCTCTGCACATCGGCAATTGCTTGGTCAACAATCTTTTTAGCTTTTTCAAACGACGAAGAAACGTCCACTTTCAGCAAAATATGTTTGATGTAAAACTGTTGAACACGCCCAACGGGAGGATTATCGGGACCTAACACCTGCTTTCCAAACGCACGCCGCAATATATTAGCCAAATCACGAGAAACTGAATTAACGACTGACGCTTTCCTGTGTTTCAACACTATTTGAATTAATCGGCAATAAGGCGGAAAGTTAAACATCTGACGTTCTACCATTTGCATATCGAAAAATGCGCGATAATCGTTAGCAACCACCTGCTTAATGATGGGATGATTGGGCTGGGAAGTCTGCAACATAACCAAACCACGGCGGTATTTGCGCCCCGAACGACCACTCACCTGCACCAACATTTGAAAAGCACGTTCGTAAGAGCGAAAATCGGGATAATTGAGCAAATTGTCGGCATTCAAAATTCCTACCAGCCCCACATTTTCAAAATCCAATCCTTTGGTTACCATTTGTGTACCTACCAAAATATCCACTTTGCGCAATTCAAAATCATCTAACAAAGAAGCCAACGAACGTTTACTTTGAGTCGTGTCCAAATCCATGCGCGCCACGCGTATGTTAGGAAAAAGTTGCTTTACCTCGTCTTCCACTTTTTCCGTTCCGAAACCTTTCATCAATACCGCATCGCTCTTACAATCAGGACATTTTACAGGCACCGGTTCGGTATAACCGCAATAATGGCACGTCAATTTGTTGAAGGCTTTATGATAGGTTAAATTCACATCGCAATTCGGGCAACGTGGCACCCAAGCGCATTGTTTGCATTCGACATAAGGCGCATAACCACGCCGATTTTGAAACAAAATTATCTGTTCGCCATTGCCCAATGTCTGCCGCATGGCTTCCAAAAGCGTATCAGAAAAATGACCTTCCATGCATTTTTTACGGTAGGCTTCCCGTATGTCCACAACAACAACTTCCGGTAATTCAATAGCTTCGTAGCGTTGCGTCATCTGCACCAAACCATATTTGTTTGTCAAACAGTTGCAATAGGTTTCAATTGAAGGAGTGGCACTTCCCAGCAAAGTTTTTGCGCTGTGCAACTTTGCCAACATCAACGCTGCATTTTTTGCATGGTAGCGCGGAGCCGGGTCAAACTGTTTGTAAGACGTATCGTGTTCCTCGTCCACAATCACCAATCCCAAATTTTGATACGGCAAAAACACCGACGACCTTGCGCCAAGTACCACTTTATAAGGATTTTCCGTAATTTGTTGCTGCCAAGCCTCAACCCGTTCGGCATCCGAAAAACGCGAATGATAGACCACCAAATTGTTGCCGAAAACAACTTGTAAACGGTTGGATAATTGTGTCGTCAAGGCAATTTCCGGCACCAAATAGAGTACTTGTTTTCCTTGCGCCAGCGTCTCTTCTATTAAATGTATGTAAAGTTCCGTTTTTCCACTCGAAGTAACGCCATGCAAAAGTACTACATCGCGCTGTTCAAACTCCGATTTTATTTGTTCATATGCCGTTTGTTGAAAATCGATTAAGCTATGCGCCGAAGCCGAAGCCTCTTTTTGCTCCAACCGCGAAACTTGGTGCATTGTTGTTTGAAAAACTCCCCTGTTTTCCAAACCTTTGTAAATAGCCAACGTACATTGCGCTTTTTTTAACAATTCTTTGCGCTCTATCGGTTGCGGGTGATACATTCCGTCTTGAAAATAACACATTTCCAAATACGTTTTCAACAAATGAACCTGTTTTTTTGCGCGTTTAATATCGTCAAATAGTTGTTTTAGAGCATCTTCGCTCACATAATTTTCATTCAACACCGCATAAGCTTCTATGCGCGGACGATATCGATTGCGTAGCTCTTCGCTTTCATAAATAATGCCTTTAGCCATCAATGAACGCAAAACACTCACAACGGAAACATCTAATGTTTTACTCAAATTGCCAACCGACAATTCCTTTTTTTGCGCCAACATATCGCACACTTGCCGCTCCGAATCAGACAAATCCGACATTTCAAAAGTCGCATCTTCGGACAATGCGACCACCGTTTCGCTCTCCAACTTCAATGCCGACGGCACCGCCGCTTTGTACACATCGCCCCAAAAGGCTCTGTAATAAGTTACGATAAACTCCCAAAATTTAAACTGGTTGGGCAGCACTATCGGCGCATCATCGAGCAACAACTCAATAGATTTTACCGTTGCCACTTGCGGCGGAATATTGTGCAACGATTTCACAATGCCCGTATAGAATCGGCGACTGCCAAAATGAACAACAACTCGCATCCCTATTGCAATGCGATTTTCCATTTCGGAAGGAACGGCATAAGTGTAGAACTGTGCCAACGGTAAAGGCAATATGATATCAGCAAATTTCATTAAATAACCAGCCTATTTTTAACATCGAAATTTTCAGAGCAAAACTGTTGCCCAATTTGTTTTTTTTGTTTATCTTTGCAACCGCTTGGGGGTTTAGCTCAGTTGGCTAGAGCGTTTGACTGGCAGTCAAAAGGTCAGGGGTTCGATTCCCCTAATCTCCACCAAAATTAAAACGGCAGAAAGAAAAATAAAAATCTTTTTTGCCGTTTTTTTGTGCGCTATTTTTCAGCATAACTGCCTAAAAATTATAATTTTACCTATACAACCAAAGCGCTTAAATCTGCATAACGTAAAAAAATCTCCGATATCGGAGATTTTTTGTTTTTACTTGTTTTCCTCTAAAATCTTAAACGCTAAATCAAGAATCGTTGTGTCAT
Source organism: Bacteroidales bacterium (assembly GCA_012837685.1). Classification (GTDB taxonomy): domain Bacteria; phylum Bacteroidota; class Bacteroidia; order Bacteroidales; family Paludibacteraceae; genus DUQS01. Next base: position 11,227 of record DUQS01000012.1, on the reverse strand, counting down.
TTAACATAACCAAACCTCCATCGGGACCGGCTTCAATATGGACGCCACAACTGCCGCCATTTTTAAAATGCTGACCTCCGAAATAATTGCGTACTGTGTCTGCTTCAATGCCCAATTCGTCGGCAATACGTTGCGTACTACCGCTGGGCAAACTGTCTTTGATTTTTCGCAACTCGTTAAATGTCATTGTCTTTGTCATAGTTATAATAGATTGATAGGTGAATAAATATCTGTTTAAAATTTTCGATAAATATAGAGATTAATTTTTTATTTTCCAAATTTTTTGCAGATAAAAAATGTAAAAAGAGTTATTATTAGCCAAAACAAAAATAATTACCTAACGCCACACCTCCTACCGACAGCAACAAAACTACCGCTATTAAATAGATGTCGCGCAAGGCATAAGTGTTTTTACTCGTAGGAATAGCACTCGGCTTCAATTTTTTCAAAAGCAAATACGCCACAATAGCCGACAAACAGCCCACAAAAATGCCTCCAACAATGTCCAATGGATAATGAACGCCAAGGTACATTCTGGAATAGGAAAACAAACAAGCCCAACTAAAAATGAGTACGGCATACAGACGATTTCGGAAAATCAATGTGGTAAACAGCGCAAAAGCAAAAGAATTGGCAGCGTGCGACGACACAAAACCATGCTTTCCGCCTACATAGCCGTTCACAACATGCACCAAACCTGCCAGAGACGGCTCATGGGTCGGTCTCAACCGCGCCACCAAAGGTTTTATTAATGTGGACGACAATTGGTCTGCCATAGTAATAGCCAACACTATCGCCAGAATTACCCACAACGCATTATGTTGTGTCTTAATAATGACATAAAGAATGATTAATGCCGTTGGAATCCACATCAATTTGCCACTAATCATCATAAAAAAAATATCGAGAAACGGCGCATTGGCACCATTGATAGCAAGCAGCAAATCTTTGTCGAGTTCTATCAACTGCTGAAAAATCATATCTTGCCGATTAACGATTTTTTAATCCAGCCACTGTTTCCGTCTGCAACAACAATTTCGCACCAATCGCCTAATTCGTCCTTCACTTTGAGCTTTGAGCCTTCGTGCAAAACAAATAGTTCCGTTCCGCTTTCGTCGGGGGCACTGCGCACCACCAAAGAACCAACTAAAACAATAGCTTCGGGGGTCTGAATCTGTTTGTTTCTTTCAATATACGAATAACTGACGCAGGTGATGAAAAGAATGAGCATGAAAAAGCCCGTCCAAAAAGCTGTTTTGCGCAACCAACGCCACGAACTGAACAGAAACACCAGCACCATCGCCAAAAAGATGAAAAAACAGAACAGTCCCAAATAAGCCCATTGATTTGATGAGAACAATTTTCCGAGATTTTCCAGCCACGAAACCAAGAAAAACGTTTCCAAAGGGTCTATTTTATCGGTTATTTGTTGGTTGACTAAAGCTAAATTGAATTTTGCATCATCATAAAACGGATTGATTTTCAATGCTTTTTCGTAATTAAGAATAGCAAGTCCTAAATGACCGGATTTGTAACAAGAGTTAGCATAATTGTAGTATAACTCAGGCGATTCTCCCGTACGCAACAACTCCTCGTAACAAGCCATTGCTTCGTGATACGATTTATCGGCATAGTAATTGGCTGCGGTTTCCGGCGTGCATTCAGCAGCCGACACACCACTAAAAAATGCCAAAAACGCCAAAATCAGTTTTATTTTTCGATTTATCCACATAGCACTCATTTTTTTATCATTTGTTCCATTTCGGTAATTAAAGCCATCGTTCTGCTATAAACATTGTCCATTTCTTTGGCATCATCAGCCGGTGCATAACGCGCAAATTCACAGTCGTTTAGCAAATCGATAAATTCCTTTATTTTGGCATCCGTAACCTCTTTGCTTTGAAGGCGAGCAGCAATGTTTTCCTTGTTCAATTCAGCTATCGGCATAGCCAATTTATCGCTCACATAACCCCACAACGCTTTCAACACTTCGTCGTAAAAGACCTCTTTATTGCCAAGTTTCAAGTTTTTAGCAGCCACTTTCAATCGCTTGCGAGCAACTTTGTTGGCATGTTTATTCCGCATCAATGCTATGTCGGCATTCTCTTTGGCTTTTTTACGGAAGAAAACAACAAGCAGCAATGTAATGAGCAACGGACACCATATCCAGAACCAAAAACGCCACGTTCCTACAAAGAAGGTAGAAAATGGTTTGATGTCAAAATCGTTCACCGCTATATAACGAATATCCGAGCCCAACAGACGCACCTGTTCTTGATTGGTAAAATTGGTTACAACGCCACCTGCGGTAGAAGTGCCTTTTTCCACGTTCAACTCATACGCCGATGTCGATAATGTTTTATAGGATTGAGACGCTACATCGAAATAGGAAAATGTAACAGCCGGTATTGTAAACTTTCCGGCATGGCGCGGAATTGCCAGATATTCAATTGTTTTCGTTCCCGTTACGCCCGAAGTCGTATTAGTAAAATCGTTTATAACTTTAGGTTCGTAAACTTCAAAATCGGCAGGAAATTTAATGGTCGGCGTTTTTATCATCTTCATATTACCATTGCCCGAAATTTTCAATTGGATGGTGAGCGATTCATTAGCCGACAATGATGATTTGTTAATATTCGACGACAAGGTAAATTTGCCGACTGCACCGCTGAAATCAGCCGGAGCAGGTTTCGGCAAAGGCAACACTTCTATGTTCACAGCTGCCGACGACAACGATTTTTTTACATCTTGGTAAGTATCGAAAAAACTGTCAAAAAAGCTCCTTACTTGCTGCTGCGAACGTATTCTCACTACGGCATCGCATGTCATAGGACTTATTTTGAGCGTTCCACTGGTTTGCGGATACAACAAAAATTGGCGCAAGATAAACGTATTGTAATTTTTGCCTTTATAATTTTCCATTGAAAGGCGTTTTTGCTGTGGCAAATCTATTTCTTGCACCAAAAAGCCTTTAAAATCGGGGAATTTAGGAGCCTGAATATCAACCAAATCGACACGAGAATAAATTTTGTAGGTTACCAACGTATATTCCTGTTCTCTGACTTTGTAACGAGAAACGACAGGCAACACAAACAAATTATCGGCAGTCAATTGCTGCGTAGCAATATTTTGTTGACTTCCTGAATTTTGCGAAGCCGGAGCTTCCTCATCGGGTGGCAATACTTTTATCGTTACCGAATTGGATTGGTATTTTTGTTTATTTACCACAATAGATGCCGCACCAATGGTAAACGTTCCCTCTTTTTTCGCCACCAAAGTATAGGTATAGCGAATTGTCGTTGTGGAAGTCATGTTGCCGTTCACAATTTGAGTACTGTGACTTTGCGAAGTGAATGGTCCCGCCACAATATCGAAATCGGGAATTTCGGGAATGCGTAAATCTTTTGACGAAGCATTCACCGTATACACCAACTGAAACGGCGTACCGCTGGGAATAGCACCCGGTGCCGATGCAGTAAAACTGACATCCTCAGCCCAAACGCTTTGTGCGCTTAACGCAAATAGTAATAAAAAAATGAGTTTATCTATTTTTTTCATGTGTGTAGTTTATATTACCAATCTTTATCAACACCATACCGACTGCCTTTCTTAATTTGTGCCTCTTTTACCTTGCGTTGAGTGTCCTTTTCGTCTTGCTGCAAGGCTTCGAGAATACGCTCTGCATCTTCTTTCGACATTTGAGACTGCTGTTGTTGTTGCTGCTTTTGCTCTTGGTTTTGTTTGTTTTGTTGCTGTTGCTGCTGGTCTTGTTTATCCTGTTTTTCTTGTTTATCTTGCTGTTGGTCTTTATTTTGCTGTTGCTGTTCTTGCTGTTGTAGCATTTGTTGGGCATAAGCTAAATTGTAGCGCGTTTCATCGTCTTTCGGATTATTGCGCAATGCCATTTTATAGGCTTCAATACTTTTTGCAAAATCGCCCGTCTCCAACAAAGCATTGCCCGCATTGTGGTACGATGCCGCTTTTCTGCTTTTATCATCGGTAAGCGTTGCTGCCGTTTGATATTTATCTAAGGCTTCTGCATATTTTTTTTGGCGGTAAAGCGAATTGCCCAAATTAAAGGTACCGGAAAATGATTTGTGATTTTTTTCAAGACCTCTGCGGTATTCAACTTCCGACTCTACATATTTTTCCTGTTTGTAAAACTTGTTGCCTTTCTTCACATCTCGGCTCTCTTTTTGAGCAAATGCAGGGAAAAGCATGGTCAACAACGTCAAAAATATTATTATTCTTTTCATAAACATCTATCTATCAAACAATTTTATCTTATTCATCCGTTGGTTTTGTCGAATTAAAATAAAGAACTCAACAATAAGGAAAAAGAGAGCAATCCAAGCAAAAACAAAAAATCTTTCATCGTATTGCGAATAAACTTTCGCCTCTAAATTGCCTTGCTGCATTTTCCGTATCTCTTTTGTAAGCGCCTTTACAGCAACATTAGAGTTGTCGGCACGCGCATAAATACCTTTACCCGCCGATGCAATGTCTTGACACATTTTTTCATTGAGCCGCGAAACAACTACATTACCCTCTTTGTCTTTTTTAAAACTCATAGTGCCGGTTTCGGGAATTGGCGCACCGTTGGGCGACCCTACACCAATAACATGAACGACAATGTTCTTTTCACTTGCCAATTTTGCCATTTCAACAGCATCGTCCTCATGGTTTTCTCCATCAGTAAGCACTATAATTGCTCTGCCGGCATCACTCTCTTTTCTGCCGAATGCTTTTATCGCCAAATCAATAGCAGAACCAATAGCCGTACCTTGACGTTGTACCAATTTAGGAGTAATTGATGACAAAAACATTTTGGCAGACACATTATCGGTTGTTATGGGTAACTGAACAAAAGCATCGCCGGCGAAAACAATAATGCCAAGTTTATCATCGACCATTTCGTCTATCAGTTTCGATAACATCATTTTGGTACGTTCCAAACGATTGGGAGACACATCTTCAGCCATCATGGAATTAGACACATCGACCGCCAAAATAGCTTCAATACCCTTACGCTGAGACGTTTCCAATTTCGAACCGAACTGCGGACGCGCCAACCCGAAAACTATAAGTACATATACCAACATCAACAAGTAAAATTTTACTTGCGGACGCACTGCCGACACGTCTGGCATCAATTGTTTCAGCAATTCAAGATTTCCGAAAGCCTCCAGCCGCTGCTTGCGCACAAGTTGCGAATAGAGAAACAATCCCACCAAAAACGGCACGACTATCAACAAATACAATAATTGAGGATTGGCAAATCGAAACATACTATAATAAATTTAGGGCAAACGGCGTAAAACCGTATTATTCAAAACCACTTCAGCTAAAAGGCATAACAATGCAGTTAACAAAAACGGAAAATATTCTTCGCTCTTTTTCGTGTACTCTTTCACTTTCAACTTCGTTTTTTCCATTTGGTCGATTTCTCCGTAAATTGCTTGTAATTTTCGGTTGTCGGTAGCACGAAAATAGGAACCGCCTGTCATATCGGCTATTTTGGTAAGCACATTTTCATCAATTTCCACAGGTATATCTTGATAACGAATGCCCATGGGCGTTTGAATGGGATAGCGCGCCAAACCGTGAGTGCCGACACCTATAGTGTAAACTCTTATACCGAAACTTTGAGCAATTTCAGCCGCAGTGAGCGGAGCAATATCACCTACATTATTAGAACCATCGGTTAATAAAATAATAATTTTCGATTTCGCTGCACTATCTTTTATTCGGCTCACTGCACTCGCCAAACCTAAACCGATAGCCGTTCCGTCTTCAATCATACCAAACTCCACACTTTTCAGCAAATTTATCAGCACTGCGTGGTCGGTCGTTAAAGGACACTGCGTAAAACTTTCACCGGCAAACACTACCAAACCGATATTATCATCCGAACGGTCGGAAATAAATTCAATAGCTACATTCTTCGCGGCTTCCAATCTGTTGGGACGCAAATCTTCGGCTAACATCGTACCCGAAATATCCAACGCCAAAACAATGTCGATGCCTTCCGTTTCTTGGTCGCGCATACTGTGTGAGCGTTGCGGACGCGCAATAACAATCACCAGCAAAGCTACTGCAGCACAACGCAAAATGAACGGTACAACAAACAGATAACGTTTTTGCGATTTCGCTATCTTTTGCAACGGTTTCACCGTAGAGACCTGCAAACTTGCCTGCGATTTATATTGTTTGAATATGTACCAAGCTATCATTGGTATAAGCACCAACAATAACCATAAATATTCAGGATTTTTAAACGTCATAATCTTACTATTTTATTTTGCCGATTCAGAATCAGTCGATTGACTATTACCGTCAACCTCTGTTTGCTCTTCTTCTACCGGCAATTCTTTTGTTGCATCAACAAATGCGAAAGCATCTGCCATGCTCTTATCATTTTCGTTGGGAAGCGGATTCCATTTGGCAAACTTTACCAAATCAGCCAATATCAAAATCTGTTTCAGTATATCATAAGGCTCTTTGGAACAAAGTTTTACCAATTCGCCAAGCAAATCCATTGATGTTTGTTCCAAAGCACTAACACCGAAACGATTTGTGATATATACACGCAAAATATCCACCAACTGCGTATGGTATTCTTTTATCTTATTTTGTTGCCACAACTTTTCATTTTTCAGAGCTGTAAGTTGCTCAATGGCAATCTCATGAGCAGGACGTTGTGGTTCATTCGCCTCCGGTATTTCTGCAACTTTTCTATTTTTAAACACTTTAACCAACCAATAAATGAGCAACGCCACAAGAGCAGTTATCACCAAAATTATACCGATACGCACCAACAACATCCAATCAAACGGCGGAGCGTAAACGGGTTTTATGTCGGCTATTGCATGCAGCGTAGTATCCACCGGCACCGACAACACTTTAATTGACAAAGGGTTACTCAGAACAGTATCATCCGCTATAAAATTAAATGAAGGAATATAGTAAAGTGCTGAATCGAAAGAAGTTACCAAATACGATTGGCTTATTTGAAGTTGGTTGTAATCTTCCATCACAACAGTATCGTTGGCAAATCGTTCTACAATTTCCAAACCTCTCACTATGGTGTCGGAAAAAATGGGCAACTGCACTTGCAATTCGCGTGGTTGCGTAATTTCAAACGTTATCTTCGCTTGCTCGCCTATCAACAATAAAGTAGAATCAATAGTTGCTTTCACAAAAAAAGAGTGCGCGAAAGCAATGGAATTGACAAACAGGCACAATATAAATAAAGAAATTCGTTTCAACATAAGCCAATAACTATTTTCGGGATTTAAAGAAACCGATGAGTGCTTTTACATAATCCTCACTCGCTTCAATATAGACGTTATCAATGCCACTACGCATCAATGCGTGTTTTTGCTGTTCACGCGCCTCTTCCCAATTATTCCGATATTCTTTTAACATACGACGGTCATTGGTATTTACCAATAGATATTCGCCCGTTTCGGCATCTTTCAGTTTTATCCAACCAATGGCTGGCAAATCCGTGTCGCGCACATCATACACATGGAGACAAACCATATCGTGCTTTTTGCCGGCTATCATCAAATCATTTTCATAATCGGTAGTTATCCAATCGGAAATGATAAACGCCGTGCAACGCTTCTTCATAACGTTGGTAAAATAACGCAACACTACACCAATGTCGGTTTTTCGGCTTTCCGGCTTAAAATCGAGCATTTCGCGTATGATGTAAAGGATATGTTTGCGCCCTTTTTTAGGCGGAATGAATTTTTCTATTTTGTCGGAAAAAAAGATGACACCAATTTTATCGTTGTTTTGGATAGCCGAAAAAGCCAAAACGGCAGATATTTCGGTAATAACATCTTGCTTTAACGCCTTTCCTGAGCCAAATTCGCAACTTCCCGAAACATCTATTAACAACATAACGGTCAGTTCGCGCTCTTCCTCAAACACTTTCACATAAGGATGGTTGAAACGAGCCGTAACATTCCAATCGATGCTGCGAATATCATCACCATACTGATATTCACGCACTTCGGAAAAAGTCATTCCCCGTCCTTTAAAGGCAGAATGGTATGCTCCCGCAAAAATATCACGGGACAAACCACGCGTCTTTATTTCAATTTGACGAACTTTTTTTAATAATTCGCTCGTTTCCAAAACACTACAACCAATTAAAGTAATTCAACAACAGCCAATTAAGGCACTTCTACGGCGTTCAGGATATTGCTAACAATTTCTTCCGATGTCAAATTGTTTGCTTCCGCCTCATAGCTTAAGCCGATACGATGGCGAAGTACGTCATGCGCTACTGCTCTCACATCTTCGGGAATCACATAACCGCGGCGTTTGATGAACGCATACGCACGTGCTGCCAAAGCCAAATTGATGGAAGCTCGAGGTGAAGCGCCAAACGCAATGGAATTTTTCAAATCCTTTAAACCGTATTCTTCAGGGAAACGCGTCGCAAAAACAAGGTCAATAATGTAACGTTCTATTTTTTCGTCCATATATACATCACGCACCACTTCGCGGGCTTTCAATATCTCCTCCGCTTTCAAAATAGGTTTTATCGGCTCGGGAGCAGCACCTATATTTTGACGAACAATCAGTTTTTCTTCCTCTTTTTTCGGATAATTGACTACCACTTTGAGCATAAAACGGTCTACTTGCGCTTCGGGTAACGGATAAGTACCCTCCTGCTCTATGGGGTTTTGAGTTGCCATTACCAAAAACGGCGTCGGCAAGTTGAACGTTTTTTCGCCGATAGTAACCTGACGTTCCTGCATGGCTTCGAGCAACGCACTTTGCACTTTAGCCGGAGCACGGTTAATTTCGTCAGCCAACACAAAATTAGCAAAAATAGGACCTTTTTTTATCGAAAATTCTTCTTTCTTTTGGCTGTAAATCATTGTTCCGATAACGTCAGCCGGCAACAAATCAGGCGTGAATTGTATGCGACTAAAATCGGCATCAATTAAACTTGCCAACGTCTTGATAGCCAGCGTTTTTGCCAAACCGGGTACACCTTCCAACAAGATATGCCCGTCGGACAATAAACCAATTAATAAAGATTCGATAAGATGCTTTTGACCAACAATGGTATGTCCCATTTCCATCATCAATGAATCGACAAACGCACTTTGACGTTCAATTCGTTCATTTAATTCTCTAATATCAACTTGACTCATAATGTTTTAATAAAAATTTTTATAGCTTACAAAGATAATTATTTCAACGAAACTTTAATATTGTTTTAGTGTTAAAAATTTATAACTTTAAAATGCAATGTCTGCTAAAAAAAGTTCCTAAAAAGGAGCTTTTTCATAATATATAACGCATGATTTACTGAAGATATTGCTCATGCAGTTTTTTTGCGTATTCCAAGCATTCAGGATTATTTATATCTATCAAATAATCAGGAAGTTTTGGAATTTTTACTTTGCACCCTATCGGTAATTTGTTCGGATTTGGTAAAATTTCCTTGTTAGCTTCATAGATATAAACCCAAAAAACTTTGTTGCCATAATGTTTGTACGCAATCCACGCCAATCGACTGCCTTCTGTTACTTCTTCTGTAGTTATAAATTCAGTATAAGTGCGTGGTGTATCAAAAACTGTCGGTTCTGCAACCACAACAGGCTCTAACTGAGTATCTTCGGAAACGACAACTGTATCTTCAGGCACAACGGATAATTCGGAAACATCAACAGAAGATTTGTCGCAAGCAAACCACGACATCACCATTTCGCTTGCCGATTTACAATATTGTCGGATAGGTTCTTTCCAGAAATAGTAGGCGCAACCCAATCCCAAAAGCAGTACGACAATCACTACCAGCCAAACAATGGCACAGCAACGTTTATTTTTACATTTTGGTTGGTTTGACACATAATCAGAAGCACGCACCGGTTCTTTTTTCGGCTCTAAATCTTCCAATTTTACTACGACTTCTTCCGTTTTCTCTTGGGATTGTTCTTGCTGTTTAACTGATTGTCCTAAATCGGGTGCTGCATATTCCGGTTCTGTAGGCTCGCCGGTCGATTCTCCGTTTATCGACTGTAAAATACCTTTCAGTTCTTCTGCTTGCTCACCTAGTTTTTTCAGCGGAGCATTAGTCGAAGCAACTTTATCGCCAACTTGTTCGGATTTATCAAATACGCCATCGTTAACTTTGTTTTTTAACTCAGTTTCGGGAGTGAAATTCAACTTGTACCGACCGGCTATCTCTATCGGTTCGCCGGTTTGCACGCTGACACTTTTCCGAGGTTGGTTCCACACCAACTTAAATGTGCCCAACCCACTAATTTTTAGAATTTTATCTTCTAAAATAGCGTTTTCTGCAACCGATTGAAATTCGGACAAAAATTTACTCGCAGCGACTTGCGATATACCTAATCGTTTAGCTACCGCATCAGCTAAGTTTTTTGTGCTAATCTTTTTTGTACTCATGCTTTAGGAAGTTGTTTAAGTTTTTCTTTCATTCCGGTTGAAGACTTGAAAGCCAATACACGTTTGGCAGGCACCACAATACGTTCTTTAGTGATGGGAGAGACCGATATGCGCTGCTTTTTGTGACGTACTTCGAGCATACCTAAATTTAAAAACGCCACTTGATTGCCTTCTATCACATTAGAAGACAATTCATCTACAAATGCAGACACATATTGCACGACTTCTTTTTGCGACAAATTCATTCTTTGCGCCAATTCCGATACAAATTCTTTGTTGTTCACGATATAAAAATTTATTAGGGTGCAAGTTAATAATTTATTTTTTATTGTACAAATCTAATTTTCCGTACAAATCAAACTCCGTAGCATCAGTAATTTTTATAGGATAAAATTCTCCAACAGCCAACGCTTCTTCCTTGGTAATCAACACTTCGCCATCCACTTCAGGAGAGTCATATTCGGTACGACCAACATAATAATCACCCTCTTCTCTATCAATAATTACAGACAACGTTTGACCTATTTTTTTTGCATTAATCTCTTCGGAAATACGTTGTTGAATGGACATTATCGCATCTACTCGACGTTGTTTTTCCTCTTGCGAAATATGGTCGGAATAATGCAAATTTGCATATGTGCCTTCCTCATCGGAATAAGTGAAAGCTCCCAAACGTTCAAAACGCGTTTCGGCAACAAAGCGTTTCAACTCCTCCACATCTTGCTCCGTTTCGCCCGGATGCCCTAACAAAAGTGTCGTGCGCAAATGAATGCCGGGTACTTCTTTG
>DUQS01000011.1 GCA_012837685.1 Bacteroidales bacterium | reverse complement strand
CTTCTACCGTATGCGTTTCAAATTTTTCTTCCGCTTTCAACCTTTTCATCCATAAATATACGTAATCGCCGCGTTGAAGCGTGGTTGCTTCAGCCATATCGTTGAAATAGAGCAGATTTTTTTCGGGAATGTTCAGCTCTTTCGACAGGTTGGCTATGGTGTTTTCGTCGTCCATAACACGCACGCATTTAACGCCGTTGTTTATCGTTTCCACATAGCCGAATAGTCGGTCGCTGTTGGTTACGGACGGTTGTTTTTCTTTTACGGGTGTTAGCTTTTTTTCTTCTTTTTTGTCAATAACGACTTGCATAGTATCGAAACGAAACAGTTGATAATCTTCGATGAGTTTTATCAATTTAGCGGGATATTTCGGGTCGGTGGCGTAGCCGGCTGTGCGCAAACCGTTTGCCCAAGCTTTGTAATCTGTTATTTCGTAGTCGAACAGAAAAGCGTAACGTTGTTTTTTTAAGAATAGTGAGTGGTCTTCGTACGAATCTAAAGCGGTGGCGTATTTGCGGAAACATTCGTCATGGCGTTCGTCGTCGTGGTACATAAAATCTCCCGTCCAGCCTCCTGAACATTTTATACCAAAATGATTGTTACCGGCGTTGGCTAAGCGACTTCTTCCTGCGTTCGATTCCAATAAACCTTGCGCAAGAGTGATGCTTGCCGGAATTTTGTGGCGTTCTTGCTCTATTAAAGCCAAATTGTAGAATTGTTCAATGTAGGCTTCATAATTAGGGTCAAGCTGTTGCGCCGATATGCAAACTGTTGAAAATAAGAGTGATAAAAACAGAAAATAGCGTTTCATAATGTGTGGCATTAAAAAATTCTAAAAACATACAAAGATACGCTTTTTTCTCGAATTTTTCTCTTTCTTTTTTTGTGTACAATTTTATAAGGATTATTAAGTATGGTGCACCTATAAAGATGACTTCAATACGCTTTTTACTATGCCAAACTTTTTCTCTTTCAAACTTTCAAACTATTTTCGCAGTGTGAAATAAAAATCGTAATTTTGCAAAAAATAGTGTATGAAAAAATTGATAACTCTCTTTTTTGTGGTAGCGATTTGTGTGTCGTGTACCGAAAAAAATGATTATAAGACTATTAAGTCCGCTTTAAGTACTGATGGTGCGGTTAGTTTGGAACAGATAGAAGTTGTGCGCCAAACTATCATCGAAACGAAAGGCTTGACATCGGAGCAAGTATCGGATTTGCAAATGGCACTTTCGGACTACATTTTGGCTTGCGCCGAACAAGAGGCTGCAAAGTTTGAAACGGCTTTTCAACAAGTGTATAGCCATTGGAGTGATGCCTCCGAAATGTCGTGGAAAATTGATTCGTTAGATAACGCAATGGAGCAATTACACCGCTACGGCATACAAATGTACCGTTCGGAAGGCAATATTGAGAGTAGCGTGTCGCCACTCTTTGTGGCTGAGCCATTTTGGTTTTATCTGACCAAAGCTGAACAAGAGTTGGTTATGATGCAACAGGTGGAATTCGACCGTCCGTCTCTTGAAGACGAAGGGCTGGCTATTTCGTATCAGGAGGTGAGCGACCGTTTGGCGAAATACGATGCTTTATGTGTGGAATTTGCTACCGATTCAAACTATTCGGCTTTCGAGTCCATGCGGTTGTTTTACCTTTCGTTGTTGATTTTCGGGGTGGATAATTCGCAGGTGTTCGATTGGGATACCGAAGTTCTGAACCCCGAAGTGAAAGCAACTATTTTCAATCACATTGCGGAACATCCGTATACGCGAAGCAGCAATGAATTAAAGCAGTTTATCGACATTTTGAAGAAAAGTAAATATAAAAAAACGGAACAGTCCGATATATTTGTGACCGGCACGTTAAAAAATTAAATCTATAAAAATTTATGTACAATTGGTTTGAGTGTAAAGTTGCGTTTGATAAAATGGGTGAAGAAGGACTCATTAAACGTACTTTGGAGTCGTATTTGGTAGATGCAATGTCGTTTACCGATGCTGAAAAACGCATTATGAAAGAGATGAAACCGTTTGTTAGTGGCGAATTTTTGGTAACTAACATCAAACGCGTGAAAATCACCGATTTATTTTATAACGAAAATGGCGACAAATGGTATCGCTGCAAGGTAAATTTGATTATTCCCGATGAAGATAAAGGCATCGAACGCAAGTCGGCGGTTACGATGATGGTACAGGCTTCCGGTATGTTGGAGGCTGTTGAAAACTTGATTGCGCAAATGAAATCGTCCCTATCGGATTACGAAATAGCCGCAGTTACCGAAACGTTATTAATGGATGTATTCACTTACGAACCGGCTGAAAAAGATTAAAAACAGGCTAAATCGTGACTGAAATTCAAGAAAAAATAACATCGTTACGACAGCAACTGCCTGACCATGTACGCTTAGTTTGCGTTTCAAAATTTCATTCGGAAGAGACTATTTTGGAGGCTTACGAGGCGGGCGAGCGCGATTTTGGAGAGAGTCGTGCGCAGGAATTGGTGCGCAAGGCTGCTGCACTGCCCAAAGATATACGATGGCATTTTATCGGCTCGCTGCAAACCAATAAGGTCAAAATGGTGGTGCCTACGGCTTACCTTATCCATAGTGTCGATTCTGTAAGATTATTGGAGGCAATAAACAATTATGCCACTAAAAACAATTTAAACAGCCGTGTGCTGTTGGAAATTCACATTGCCGAAGAGACTACAAAACAAGGTTTTAAACCCGACGAAGTACTTGAAATTTTCACTTCCGGCGTGTGGAAAAACTATCCGAATGTGCAGATATGCGGTTTAATGGGAATGGCAACTTTCAGTGCTGATACTGTTAAAATACAACGCGAATTCAAAACACTTCATTCTCTGTTTTTGCAAATAAAATCTATTTTCCTGAATGAGAATTTTTCGGAATTGTCGATGGGAATGACCAACGATTTTCATTTGGCGATAGAAGAGGGTAGCACTTGTGTGCGAATTGGTTCTCTCATTTTCGGAGAACGGTGTTAATGATAATATATTGAACTAAAAAAGCGGCGTTGATTAGATTTCAATGCCGCTTTTTTGATGTAAAAATTGTCTGTTTAATTAACAAATTGAACAGTATCTATTTTTTGTATCAGCGAATCGCGCAGTTGCTTAAATTCGGTCATGTATTTTTGTGGAATAGGTTCTACCGGTGGCGATTCCATTGTTAGCGGATTGATGGGAGTGTTGTTTTTCCACACTCTAAAATCGAGGTGCGCTCCTGTTGATGCTCCTGTACTTCCCACATAACCAATCACTTGTCCTTGTTGTACTTTGCTACCAACGGTTAATCCTTTGGCATATCTCGACAAATGGAGGTAAGCACTGGAATAGATGCTGTTGTGGCGAATTTTTACGGTGTTGCCGCCTCCGCCTTTGTGGCCTTTTTGAATTACAGTGCCATCGCCGATGCTCATTACCGGTGTGCCTTGCGGAGCGGCGTAGTCCACGCCTGTGTGTGGTCTAACTGTTTTATAAACAGGGTGTTTACGAGCATAGGAAAAGCCCGATGAAATACGTGAAAATTTTAATGGTGCTTTTAGGAAAGCTTTACGCAGGCTTTGTCCGTTTTCGTCCCAAAAACCTGATACATCGTCGTTTTGAAAATTGAAAGCATAGTAATTTTTTCCGCGGTGCGTGAATTTTGCGACGTATATCTCACCGATGCCAATGGAAATGGAATCGACGTAAAGTTCTTCGTAATAGGCAGAAAAAGAATCGTTGGGTTGCAGCCCGAAAAAATCGATACTCCAAGCATAAATGTCCGATAGATTGAGTGCCAAAGCAATGTTCAGATTATTTTCTACTGCGGCGTTCCATAGCGAACTGGTAATGGTAGCTTGAGCCAATTTTACTTCACTTCGTACATCTTTTTGAAACGGATGGATGTGCAGGCTATCCTGCAAATGAAAAACAGTATGGTCAGTAATTGAATTGTGGTAAATAACATAAATCAATTGCGGCACGGAATCGAACGTATAATAGGCTGAATAGTTATTGCCCGCTCTTACTTTACACATATCAAATACTTCCGGTTTTACCAAATTAAGTTGGTTTACCATTTCGTTTGTTGCACCAAGTTTGGCGAACAGTTGCGATATCGATTCGCCTTTTTTTATTTGACCGCGCACCACATCGAAAGAGTCGATAGGAATGCCATATTCGTAAATAGGTTCGCAGTATTCGTCGGTCGTTTCAACATTTTTGCAACTAAAAAGTGTGATGCTTGCCACAAGCATCCAAAGTAGGTGTTTTGGCATGACAATAAGAATTTTTTTGAATAATGCAAAATTAGGAAAAAATTTCTAAATCTTCAAGATAAGTTATTAACAGACCACAGATAAGCAAAAAATGATTTTTCATCACGTTATAAATTTTTAATGTAAAAAGTGGTATAATTCTTTATAAAAATGTATCTTTGCAATATTATCGTGTTGATGCGAAAGTCAATAAACCGCAAAATCTACTGATTATGTGTTTTTTGGATTGTCAATTATTAAATAATAACTAAAATATTTATTATGGAAAAGAAAAACACCATTGTCGTTCTTGTCTTTATTTTTGCGTTTTTGTTTGGCAGGCAGCTTTTTGCCATTGACCAAAAATCGACAAGTGAAACGGCGGCCAATGTTACACTTAATATAGTGTCGGGTGGCACAACGTCGTATAGTATTGTTTACGGTGCGGCCGGCGGAACAGTCGCTCAAAATAATGCTACGCAGTTGGCAGCCGCCATCAAATCGGCAACGGGCTGTACGATTACGACCAAAACGGATGCCAGCACACCGGGAACGTACGAAATTATCCTTGGACCAAGCAATACGCGTCCGGAATGTGCTTCCATGAATTCTACGTTGGGCGAATTTGGTTATCGTATTGCCATTTCTGGTCAAAAACTGATAATAACGGCAACGGATGCCAACCACATGGTAGTGGCACTCAAACGTTTCGAAGTGGGCATATTGAAAAGTACACTATTGGCAGGAAGTGGATTTTTGAAATTTAGCACAACCAACGACCAATACGCCGATTTTTCGCAAACGCAAGCGACGCTTCGAAGCATTATCAGTAATGGTTACAACTATTCGCTAAGCCAAACGTTGGTGTGCAGTTGTCCTAAGGACGGCACTATTTATGTGGCGCAAGGTGCAGGTACTGATGGCACTTATTTCTATTTTTGTAACAGAACATCGGGCGATACTTCATCACGAGTGTACAAATACAAAATGGACGGCACTTATGTTTCGAAAACAGCTGCGTTTGCAGGCAACCATAGTAACGACCTTGCCGTAGACACAAAAAATAATCGTGTGCTGATAGTGAATGGAACGGGTGCACCTACTAAATTGACCGAAATAAATCTCAGCAATATGAGTGTCAATAGCCAACAAATTACCATAGGACGTGGTGTGGGTGCGTTGGTCTATAGTCCTGATCGCGATACGTATGCCGCCAGTCAAGGAGGTAATTGTGTGTTTTATATGGGTGCTGATTTAGCGTACGACTCCAGTAAAGATTATTCGCGCAACAGAACGACTGAGGGTTCCGGCAGCCATACGGCACAGGGTATGGGTTGCGATGTGGATTATGTCTATTTTCCGATGAGCGGCAGTTCAAACAACATTTTGGTTGCTTACGATTGGAAAGGAAATTATAAAAAAACTTTCACTTTGGCCACCACAAAGGAATCGGAAAGTATGTTTGAACACAACGGTGTTTATTACGTGAACTATTATACTTCCGGAAACGGTGCTCAATTGTACCGTGTAGATATTACACTTATTTATACTTCGGGCTTGTAAATCAATAATTTAAATCATCTGTAAACTTTCAGAATATAACGACCATGAAAAAATTATTCTTATTTTTTGCTATTTTGTGCGTTCAGTCGTTGCCTATGTGGGCATCTTCATTTAAAGTGTTGAACATTGACCCAAACGGCGGTGCTAACACTATGATTGCACACAATTTGATTTCCGATATCGGTTCAAGTTTTATTATTACCAATCCCACTCGTGCCGGTTATACATTTACCGGTTGGACGGGCACGGGAACAACATATCTTAGTCGTCGAGGCTTTACGGGTTCCGGTGCTAATGAAGTTTCGTTTAATGGTACCAGCGATTATTACGATTTAGGGCGTACCTATATGTACACTGACCGTATTACTGTCAATCTGTGGGCATATATGGATAATTGGTCGGAATATAGTTCTGTTAATATGCGCTTAATCAGTTGTACGCAAACGGGTGGTTGGAGTTTTGAAACATCAAGTAATAGAATTCGCTTTGCTTGCTACGATAGTGGTAAAGGTTATAAAAGTCTTATCTCATCAATGCTTTGGTCTGATTTAGCAGCCGGTTGGCACATGTTTACGCTGACGTTCGATGGCACCAATGTACGTGGTTATGTTGATGGTGTACTACAGGGCGCAGGTAAGGATTTTGAGAGCGGTGCAATAGGCTACAATGCCACGAACAGCATTTTGTTAGGTGCTGAAGCAGGTGCTGGCAGTACGCCGGCAGGCAACTATTTCAAAGGAAAGATAAGAGATGTTACTATTGTTAATGCAACTCTTAGTACAAAAGATGTGGCAAAGCTTTATAACGAAGGAAATGTGAGTGGTAGCGACAATGCTGCTGTAGTACGTTACTATGTGCCCGAAGCGAATACGGCTTTGAAGGCGTCATGGTCGGCTAATGCTGCAACGACACTCACTATTGATGCTAACGGCGGTGTAAATAGTATGTCTTCATCGACTTACAGCCAAGCAGCAGGTACGTCGCTGACAATTACCAATCCCACTAAGGCAGATGCTACTTTTAAATGCTGGGATGCCAATACAAATAAATATATCAGTAATTATCAAGGGTTTACATGTTCTTCACCACAAGAAGTATCGTTCAATGGCAGCAGTACCTATTATGACCTTGGTCGTACCTATATGTTTACCGATGTAATCACTGTGAACCTTTGGGGCTACATGTCTTCTTGGGCAGATTATGCCAACGGAATGCGCATGATAAGCTGTACGGAAAAAGGCGGATGGAATATAGAACATGTTGATGGCTATATACGTTTTGCCATTTATGACGGTGCCGCAAAGCGATACAGGTCGTTTATAAGTTCTAAAAAATGGTCGGAAATTTCTGCCGGTTGGCACATGTTCACGCTTACGTTTGACGGTACTTTGGCGGTAGGATTTCTTGATGGACAAGAAATTGCGCGTAGTACGGTTTTTAATGGAGAAATTGGTTATAATGCATCAAATAGTATTTTAATTGGTGCAGAAGCCGGTGTGGATAATTTGCCTGCAGGTTCTTATTTCAATGGAAAATTGAAAAATATTTGCATCATGAATGTCGCTATTACGGCTGATGATGTTGCGGAGTTGTATGCCAATCAAGGTGTGGCTCGTTATTTCTTTCCAAAACACAATGCGACATTAAAAGCTGTATGGGAAGGTGGCGGAACAACTCCTATTGTTTCTGTTTCCCCCAATAGTTTGTCGTTTAATACAACCGTTGGTTCTCCTACTGGCAAAACTATCAATGTAAGTGGTGCGAATCTCACAGGCGACATAACGTTAGCGCTTTCAGGTGTGAATGCAGAGCAGTTTACACTTTCGACTACCACAATTCCCAAATTGGAATCTGCCGGTACGGTAACTGTTACCTATAATCCGTTGTCGGCTGGTACGCACGTAGCCACAGTAACTGTTTCGTCTGCCGGTGCATCTGCTCAAAATGTTCAATTGTCGGGCACTTCTACGCAGACACCTCCAGGTCCGGAAGTGCCGACGCTTACAAAGGTTTGGGAAACTCCCAATGTTTTACCATTGGCTGACGCACGTTATGGTACCGGCTATGGTGGTAAAATTTTTGCCAACGATGCAACTAATAAGATACTTTATTATTGGAATTCGGAAGGTTGTCAAAAAGCCGTACAAGCCACATCTGTTGGTGGCGGCTGGGCTTGTAAGAGTGACAATGCCGGTAATATATTGATGAACACGGGAAAGTGGGGAACATCTTTTACCGATTGGCAAGTGCAGCCACTCTCCGGTGGAGCTGCCCAAACACTTACATTGAGCGCACCTTCGGGTGTTACAACAGGTTACATTTATAACAATATAACAGTTATTGGCGACCTTTTGTCTGAATCGGGAGCGGTGCTTTATTTGCTTCCTCACCAACAAACTGTGGCGGCAAAGATACTTGTGAAGTCAGGTGTGCAAAATGCCGCCTCTTATGCTTGCAGTTATGCTATTGAAGGTGCGTACAGTAACGAGGATGCGGTGGCGCCGTTCAACATTCCTTTTGGTTCCCTTACATCAGAAACGTTCATGTGGCGCAATCGCAGTACGGCAGGAATTAACTATTTCAACGGTTCGGAAGTTAAATCCTATACTGAACCTTCTACAAAGTGTAACAATACGGGATTTGATGCGTTTAAGCTGAATGGTGTAGAGTATGGCGTAGTGCCTACGGGTACCTATTGTGCCGATGGTTTTTCGGTGTTTACACTTTCCGATGGTGAGGTCGTGGCTTCCCGTCCCGAGACGAAAGTAACGTCAGGAGCTTATTACGTAAGCATTAAAGTCGAAGAAGTGTCGCCCACAAAAGTGAACATTTACTACTATAAAGCTGGCGACGTGGCAGCAATGTACACATTCGAAGTGCCGTCGTCACCGACGGAAGTAAAGGATATTCAAATTTTGCGTCCGCTGATTTACACGTCGGCACGCATGCTTTATGTAGAGGGAATAATAGCTTCTCACATTGACCTTTACTCGATTACAGGACAGAAAGTACTTAGTGCGGAAAATGTCAATACGGTGTCTCTCGGCAGCTTGACAGGCGTTTTTGTGGCACAAATTACCGATGTTTCAGGTGTTGTTTATACCGAAAAAGTAGTGGTAAAATAAAATTCACAAAAGACTTGATATAATCAGGGCGATAGTTATTCAGAAATAACTACCGCTGTGTTTTCTATTTGTCCTCCAATAGGCGGATTTATTTTACAGAGAGTAACAGTAATTTTTTCTATCTTTGTAAAACGTTGTTTCAATGCTTTTACAATTCTGTAAGCTGCGTTTTCGATAAGTTTTGAGGGCTGGCGCATGGTTTTTCGCGTGATATCGTACACTTCTTGAAGGTTAATAGTGTCGCTCAAATTGTCTGTTAGCGCAGCTTTCGATACATCAACTTCCATCTCTATCGAAACGGTATATTCACCTCCAATGATGGTTTCTTCTTCAAAAACTCCGTGGTGCGCAAAAAAACGCATATCATTTAGCAAAAGTCGTGTGGTCATAGGTTGGCGTAATTTGTTTGTGCAAAGTTAAATAACTCTTTTTTAATAAGCAAACTGTTATTTGATGAGTTTGTAAACGTGTGAAGTGCCATAATCATCTGTAAGTTGCAAAAGATAAATACCTTTCTGTAAATGGTTGGTGGATAAGATGTTGTTTCCTTGGTGAAAATTCATTTCCGTAATTATTGTACCATTAATTGTTAATAAAGTTCCGAATAGAGGAATTGTTGTGTTGATGCGGAGTTCTTTGCCGATATTGGAGGATACAAACACTTTATCTACAAAATTTGCTGTGTTTCCTGAACCAAAATGTAGGTCGGTTATTCCGGCTATTTCGGTTGAACATTCGCTTATCATAAAACCGTTGTTTTGAAGCACTCCGGTATATATTTTTATAAAATCAATACCATCTAAATGTACGGGATTTCCGTTGTTATCCACAGCCCATTCTATTTTAAAACGTGAACGTTCATCGTTGTTGGGGTAGTTGTCGGCGTAGCCCCAATCAAAAGCGTAGAGAATGGTGTAACCGTTTATCCCCGTTACGCCGTTGGGCGGCAGTAATGTACCGCTGAAAGTAATACTGTCAGCATCTATCCATAAAGGGAAATAGCTTTGTTTATGGAAAACGTTTTTGGAAATATATCCTTGCTCTCCTTGGTTGTCTTTCCACAAAATGTAATTGGCGATATTTTGGGTGGAGGCATCCATTTCAGCCGACGGTTTGTAGTAGGTAACTTCATATTTCTTTTTGGTTTCGGGTAGGTAATGCCCGCTTCCTGCAAGTTCAAACCATTCATCGTCGGCTAACCCGTTGTTGTTGGCGTCGCGAGAAACCATTACTATTCCCGGCTCACAACTTCCACCGTAGCGTTGAGTTTCTTCGATATACGATAAGTGTGCATTTCCGCTAATGTGGAAATCGTACTCGCCGATGATGTTAGGAATGGTATGGTCAAATCCGACTATAATATAGCCGCCCCATGCGCCTAACGACAACAGCGTGCCGTTGCCCGTACCGATGATTTGACTGCCTATTTTAGCAATAATATCCTCTTTTGTATCGCCTTCATCATAGGCAGGAATAACGTTGATAAACTGTCCGGGAGCCGGTACGAAGTCGATTATTTTAGAGATGTAGGGCGTTGTTTCGGCGCAAATGGCTGATGTACAGATAAAAACAGAAATGATAAATGCAAGTTTATGTTTCATAGTAAAATGTTTTTAGTAGTACAAAAAGGCGAAATGTGCCGGAATATCGCCTGTGGTAACTTCCCATTTCAATTTTCCATCGGGTGAAAAACAATATAGAGTGCCCGGCGTAACGTGATTTTTAGCATCGGTTACAAATATTTCTCGCGTTTCGGGATTTACGGCAATGCCATAGGGCGTTTTAATTTTTTCTTCAGTAGCAGCTTCCATAAAATGGTGATTTACAACTTGTTTAGTCGCTAAATTGATAATGGCATAAGTAATAGTTGTTTCACCTGTGTTCCAATTCCACTGCGTGCTGTAGATGTAGGCAGAATCGCCTTCGATGCAAAAATTGCTGACGGGAATATTGAGCGAATCTTGTAGTGTGTCGGTGCTCGTGTCAATGATATAGAGATTTGACGGAATGCTGTAATAATCGCCTCTTGCGGAAATGTAAATACGACCGTGTCGGTCGGCTTTCAGGCGATGCAGATTGATAGCTACCGGAATTTGTTTTATTTCCGTGAAAGTGGCAAGGTCGATGACCGAAACGGTTTTGTCGTAGTTGGGATAGCGATAGCTGCCGGAATTTGCCACATAAAGTTTGCCGTTGACTACGGCTAATTCTTCGGGCTGGTAACCAACTGTAACAGTGCGCGTTATTTGAAATGTTGCAGTGTCAATTTCTGCAATGTAGCCGATTTGGTCGCGGTTGGGGTTAAGTTGCACCGGTCCCGCATACGAACTGACGTAGGCTTTTCCGCCGCTAAAAGCGATATAACGGCAGTTGGCTATTTCTACCATGCCAAGATGTTTGGCGGTGCGTGCGTCCATTATTTCCACAAGGTTTGAGCAGTTGATAACGGCGTAGAGTTTGTTACCGTAAATTTTCAGGTCGTTACCCACATCGCCCAATTCAGCTACCACATTAGGATTAGTTGCCGCAAAAATATTTTTGGTGTAAATACAAGTGGTGTAGTCGTAGTAATCCAACGTGGCTTTGTTACTGCCCATATTGCCTTCGTTGAGAAGATAAAAACCTGCAATGGTCGTACTTTTCAGCGTATCGTTTATGGGTGTTTCCGTAGGCGGAATTACAGGGTAGTCGCCTCGGCACGAAGCTAAAAAAATGCAACCGGCGGTTGATAAAAAAAAGAGTATTCGTTTCATAATTCTGCTTTTAAAATTAGTTTAAAGTTAGTTCCCGGCATCGGATAGTTGAGCACAACGTCATATTGTTGGTTGAACAGATTATTCACTTCGGCTGCAGCTGTCAGTTTCACTTTTTTTAGAATGAATTGTTTTGATAGCGACAAATCGTGTGTGTACCAAGGCAATACATAGTTTTCGATGATGTTTGCGCTTTGGTTGTAGCGTTCGCCGGTATAAATGAAACTGTAATTCAAATTCCAAGTTTTGTATTTCAGATTTCCGACAACAGAGCCGCTGTGCCATGGTGTGTACGGAATTTGGTCGCCGTAGTAAGCTTCATTGGGGTTGGTTAAGTCGCGTGCATCTTGGTAAGTGTAATTGAGTAACAGGTCTAAATTCCAATGTTTACACCATTGAAATCCGGTTTTGAGTGATACGTCCACGCCTAAAATTTTCACTTTTCCAAGATTGGTCATTTGCCATCTGAAAGGATTTGCAGTCGGGACTGCTACGATTTTATCATCTACATCGTTGTAGTAAAGATTGGTTGAAACGTTAAAAAATGTAACTGCCGATGTGCGACTTTGGTAAGTGTATGACAGTCCGAAATCGTATTGTGACACATATTCGGGATTGAGTTGTGCGTTGCCTACAAAAGTGTAATAAAGGTCGTTAAAAGTTGGCATACGGAAAATCCGTTTGTAGAAAAACTGAATATCGAACAAAATATGTTTCCATGGTCTTACGGTTGCCATAACCGATGGCGTAAAGGCTTGTTTGTCGGGAGCGGGCTTTTTTCGTTTTACGGTTTCGTGTGTGAATGTGCTTAATAGACCGGCTTGCATTTTGATGTTTGGAAATTTAATAGCGGTGGCTAATGCAATTAATCCGGTGTAGCGAGTAGGGAAGACGAAATCGACCATATCCGAAGCTAATGTGTTCCATTGAAAATCGGTTGATAGTGCGGCTTCCCACCATTTGAAAATGCGAAAAGAATTGGCTAATGACAGATAAATTTCTTGTTGTCGGTAAGTGTTGTTGATATATTGCAGGGTCGTGTCCGGATTTAGGTAATGTGTGTAGTCGTAAGCATATTTTCCGTTTGCCAA
The DNA here is from genome assembly GCA_012837685.1 of Bacteroidales bacterium. Lineage (GTDB taxonomy): Bacteria > Bacteroidota > Bacteroidia > Bacteroidales > Paludibacteraceae > DUQS01. The sequence goes on along the minus strand of DUQS01000011.1, from coordinate 10,091 downwards.
CAGCGAATAGTATGATGTAAAATCCTTACGGAAAGAGCTTTGCACAAAAAAATTGTCGTCCCATTGGCGTTGATGATGTTCGTACAAGTTGCGTGCAATGTAGCCCGGAAGTCCGCGCTCCGAATAGTAATTGTACAGGTGTGCTTTCCATTCGCCGTCAGTTATTGTTCCACAAAAAGAAATTTCGGAACGAATGGCGTTAATATCTGCATTTTTGCGTATGGCAGTAGTGTCGTAAGCTATTGTACCGTCGGCATTGACACGCTTGTGGCGGAACTTGTAACGACCGTTGGCGTGGATATATTCTACACTGGCAGAACTGCTGGCACTTCGTCCGATTTTTTGTTGCCACAGCAGAGCAGGATTTGCCAACCCGAAAGAGCCGGTCTTGAATGTTGCTCCGAAATGAAACCGTTTGCCGTCGGCAAATTTCGGTGTTTTGGTTTGCAGATAGATTGTGCCTGCCGAGCCGTAGTCTTTTGCCGGTTGCAACATCGAACTTTTTTGACCGTTGTAGAGTTCGATAGCTTCCATATTGTCGAGCGAAAAACGCCCCAAGTCAATTTGACCGTTTTGTGCATTGCCAAGTTGTATGCCATCATAGAAAACGCCCATTTGGTTGGTGCCCATGCTGCGTATGTTGATGGTTTTGATGCCCCCCACACCGCCGTAATCCTTTATTTGCACGCCAGAAAAATAACGAACGGCATCAGCTACCGATTGGCAACTGAGATTTTCCAGCACAACACCATCTAATTTTTTAGGGGGAATTATTTCCGTTTCGCGATAAGCTCCTACAATTTCCACTTCGCCAATGCTGTACATTTTTGCTATCGAATCGGGCGCATTTTCTGCATTGTCAGCAAAAACAATTGGTGTTTGCAACAGCAAGCCACCTAAAACGAACAAACAAAGTTTAAATGTAGATAAATGTGTCATATAAACCCAAACTCTTTCCGCGAGAGCTAAAGTAAAAAAATCGGTTGGCAGGTCTTCTGACTTAGCTTACCGTGATTGCCTTCCCAAAGCATGTTCAGTGGCGTATGAATCACGGATTCCGCATCGCTTTCTCTAAATAGCGAACGGCGGGCATTACAGCAGCGGGACTGTTCAGGATTTTCACCTGATTCCCTTTTTATCATGGCAGATGGAGTTACAAGCCATGAACCAACACGTTGCAAAGGTAGTTATTTTTATTGAAAAACTATAGTTTAGGTGCTATTTTTGTAATGTTTTTGGCGTTTACGAAATAGTTTGCAAATTATTTTATGTTCTCTCTTGTGTAGTTGCGGAAAAAAGCGTAACTTTGCCCCACTTTTTTGGAGAGATGGTAGAGTGGTCGATTACAGCGGTCTTGAAAACCGCCGTACCGAGAGGTACCGGGGGTTCGAATCCCTCTCTCTCCGCATATATCAATTTTTTAAATTAATAACAATGAAACAAGGAATTCATCCAGAGAACTACCGACCCGTAGCTTTCAAAGACATGTCGAACGATGAAACATTTATTACACGTTCAACAGTTGCTACGAAAGAAACCATCGATATCGATGGGGTAACTTATCCATTGGTAAAACTTGAAATTTCAAGTTCTTCACATCCTTTCTACACTGGAAAAACCAAACTTGTGGACACTGCAGGTCGTGTAGATAAGTTTATGAACCGTTACCAAAACAGAATGGACAGGAAGAAAAAATAATTTTCCGTAAAGTTACACAACTTATTTAAAGGAGGAAACTAATAGTTTTCTCCTTTTTTGTTAGTTTGTTTATAAAAAATGTGTACATTTGCAAAATAAAAGCAGTATAAAGATGAAAAAAGCAGTATTATTTTTGTCATTTTTGGCTTTCTCAATAATGGGTTTTGCCAAAATTAATACAGGGGTAATGCCCTTGAGTTTTCGTAATGGAAAGCCTGTAAACGACGGTTTTCAAAAAGTAAAGATAGCACCTCCGATTCTCAATAAAATAGATTTGGAAGACAGAGAAGCTGCCAAAAACGGCACCATACTCGCCATTGCCAAACTAATACCGGTAGGTCTTACTACACAAACAGGCGGAACGTGGATGGTGGACGATAGTGGTCGCGATATTTGGAAATTGCAACTTTATAGCCCCGGTGCTAAAGGTTGTGTGGTGCATTTCAGTCGATTTGCTATTCCCGAAGGTGGACAATTGTTTGTCTATAATCCCGATGGCAGCGTTATTCTCGGACCTTTTACGTCTGCCGACAATCCTAAACGCCTTTCCTATTCTATCGGAATGATTTACGGTAATGAAGCGATTGTGGAGTATATTGCTCCGCGAGCCAAAGTGGCTAATGGAAAGTCGTTGCGCATAGAACCCGATTTGGAAATAAGCCGTTTTGCCTATGTTTTCCGAGATGTAATAGATTTACGGAAAAACACATCAAACATAGATGCTTCGGGCAGTTGTCAAGTGAATGTTAATTGCTCCGAAGGTGACAATTGGCGTGAACAGCAAAGAAGTGTCGCACGCATTTATGTCGTGGAGGACGGTATGGGCGGTTGGTGTACGGGTTCTTTGATTAATAATTTAAAAAACGACGGGAGACCATTCTTTTTGACAGCCGACCACTGTTGTGGTGAAAATGGCTCGTTTTCGGAATGGAATTTCTTTTTCAATTATGAAACATTAGGTTGTTCGACAACTTCGTCGGGTCCGGTAACTGTAATAAACGGTTGTACGCGTAAAGCTCGTGCGCCGCTCAATGGCGCATCCGATTTTTTATTGCTGGAATTGAATACTACCAAAGAGCAGATTGAAGAGTTTAGCGGTGTTTTCAATGGTTGGACTACTGCTATTTTACCCAGTCCAAGCGGTGTTGGCATACACCACCCAGCCGGCGATGTAAAAAAAATCTCTACTTATACACTACCTTTGACTTCCACCACTTATTTGGGACAAAGCGAAACGGGTGCCCTGAATGCCCACTGGGAGGTTTATTGGTCAGCTACGACAAATGGTCATGGAACTACAGAGGGTGGGTCGTCCGGGTCTCCAATTTTTAACAACAACGGTTATGTTGTGGGTACATTGTCAGGAGGTAGTTCCAGTTGCGATGCGGTCAACGCGTCCGATTTATATGGTAAATTTTCGGTGCATTGGGCTGCTTATTCCGACACATTGAAACAATTGAAACATTGGCTCGACCCCGATAAAACAGGTGCTACGGTTTGTGAATTGTATGACCCGGGACAGGGCTTCAAAGTGAAACCGGAAATTTTGAAATTTGCTAAGGAAGCAGATTCAAAACAGGTTACGGTACAAGCGGGAGCATCTGCAAATAATTGGATGGCAACTTCTGACCAAATGTGGCTTTCCGTATCACCTGCTACCGGCGCAGGCGGAGGCGCAACTACAACACTTACGGTAACGGTAACTGCAAATACTGGTAACAACAAACGTTTAGGAACCATTACTGTAACCCACGGTGGCGAAACTAAAACAATTGCTGTTCAACAATCGGGTACGACAGTTTACGGTTTCTCGTACGATTTTGAAAAGTGTAATGATTTTGCTGTCGATAGTTTCCCGCCTTGCACAACCTATGATGGCGACGGAAGTCCAACTTACACGATATCAGATGTAACGTTCAGAAATGAAGGATATACAGGTTCGTTTATTGCTTTCAATCACACTAAAACTTCTCCACCGGTAAGTGGCAATTGGGCTGCCTATGAAGGTGAACGTTGTGGTATCTGTATGGCTGCTACAAGTGGTGTCAATAATGATTGGTTTATTACGCCGTTGGTAAAATTGGCAAATAATTCCAGATTTCAATTTTTTGCCAAATCTGCTACGTCGAGTTATGGATTGGAAGAGTTTAATGTATTGGTTTCCACAACAGGTAATCAACCTGCTAACTTTACGGCTTTAGGCAGTACAATAGCTGTTCCTGATATGTGGCAGAATTATTCGTACGATTTGTCGGCTTACAACAATCAGTCGGTTTACTTGGCTATACAGTGTGTTTCTCAAGACCGTTTTGGTTTTATGATTGATAATTTGGAAGTGCTGACTGATGAACCTGTAGGTCTGAAAACGCTCAGCGAGGATGCTGATTGGGACTTGTTTGTCAAAGATGGTGTTTTGTTTGTTGAAGTGTCTCAAAATGCAAAAATTGAGGTGTTCAACATGATTGGACAAAAAATTTATTCGCGTATAGCATCCGAAAACTTGAATGCCATAACCAACTTGCCGAAAGCGCAAGTGCTGGTGGTGCGTTGCGGTGAAAAATCGAAACGCGTCATTTTGTAAATGACTATGTTGGTTTTTCCGAATGCGAAAATAAATATCGGTTTAAATGTGGTTAGTCGTCGTCCCGACGGCTACCACAATTTAGAAACATTTTTTTATCCTATTTCATTGTGCGATGCGCTGGAGTTTATTCCTGCTGCAAAAACGGAACTGACAGTTGTTGGCAAATCTCTTGATGGCACGCCTGAAACCAATTTGGTGATGCGTGCTTTTCGTTTGTTGCAAAATCGGTTTCATTTGCCCGAATTAGCCATTTGCTTGCAAAAGCACATTCCTACGGGTGCGGGTTTGGGTGGCGGCTCGGCTGATGCTGCTTTTATGGTCAAAGCCTTAAATACCTATTTTGATTTGCAGTTGTCCGATGACGAACTTGAAAATTATGCGGCAGAACTTGGCGCCGATTGTGCTTTTTTTGTGCGCAACAGACCGACTCTGGCAACGGGTATAGGCAACGAATTTGAGCCTTTTTCGTTATCGTTGAGCGGTTGGCATCTGTTGCTCGTTAAGCCGAACATTCATATTTCTACGGCAGAGGCTTACGCTCGTGTTCAACCACGTCCATGGGAAGTACCGTTACGTGAACTGTTGGCACTTCCTATATCCGAATGGCGCAATGAAATTCGCAACGATTTTGAAGTATCGTGTTTTGCGGCGCATCCCGTTTTGGCACAAATAAAGGCGGAAATGTACGACTTAGGTGCAACCTATGCAGCCATGTCGGGTTCGGGTTCGGCTATGTATGGATTGTTTTCCGAAAAGCCGCCTTGCCGAAAATGGTCTGAAACGGCTTCCTGCGACAGTTTTTGCTTCGAGTTAAAATGATTTTCTCTGTTTTTACACAAAAATTGATGAAAAATCATTATCTTTGCAAACGTTTCAATTCTATCTATGGGGCTGTTCTGGTTTTTGACAGCAGGTAGAAGAGGTATGTAAGCATGCAGTGTATTGTCGTATAGCACTTTAATCATAGACGGCAACAACAATAACTGGCGAAACTAATTACGCTCTCGCTGCTTGATTGAAGTTTAGTAGATCAGCTTAATTCCGGTACAAGGTGCCGGAACGAGACATCTCTCGAATGCCATTCCCTGAAGCGGTTCGGTATAGAGGTGTGGAAAAATCGGGGATAGCGGGCGATGGCCGTGCATGGCTCGCGAAAATTTAGCGGATAAGGTGTCGGTTGGTGGCTTCGGTCTTGCCGATACACGAAAATGAAGGCGAAGATAAGCATGTAGAAAGCATATTGCTTCCTTGTTTGGACACGGGTTCGACCCCCGTCAGCTCCACTAAATGCGGACTAATCGGTTTTAGTTCGCATTTGTTTTTAAATAGTGTGCCATGCCGATAGAATCGCATCCTTTGCAGCCATTTTTGCCGTCCAATGCCAAAGTGCTGTTGTTGGGCAGTTTTCCGCCGCCAAATTACCGTTGGTCGATGCCGTTCTTTTATCCCAATTATCAAAATGATATGTGGCGAATAATGGGCATACTCTTTTTTGACGATAAAGACTATTTTTCTCTTGTGGAACAACGCCGATTTGATTACCGTAAAGTGGTCGATTTTTGTACGGAAAGAGGCATTGCTTTGTTCGATACAGCTTCGGTAGTGCGGCGTTTGAACAGCGACGCTTCCGATAAATTTCTTGAAATTGTGCAACCGACCGATGTGGATGGTTTGTTAAATAAACTGCCGCAATGTGTTGCTGTTGCCGCTACGGGACAAAAAGCCGCCGAAGTGTTGGCTGAAAAGTGGCAATGTGCGCCTCCTGCCGTTGGCACATCCGTACAGGTAGTTATTGACGGAAGAAAAATAGATTTTTTCCGTATGCCGTCGTCATCGCGTGCCTATCCTTTGGCTTTAGCTAAAAAAGCAGCCGTCTATCGTGTGCTGTTTGAGTTGGCAGGTATGCTGCCATCAATTAAATAATCCCAATTCATTAAGGAAGATTGCTATTATGGCGATGGGCACGAAATAGCGCATCAGAAAATAATAAACAGGGAACAATTTGGTTGATAATTTACCTTGATTACTTATCTCGTCGCGTATTTTTTTAGGATTGTAAAACCATCCGATGAAAATAGAGATGAGCAGAGCGCCAAGAGGCAAGAAAAGTTTGGAAGATGTGAAGTCAAACAAGTCGAAAAGCCTCATGCCGCCGATAGTGAGTTTAGAACCGACACCCAGCGAAAGCGAACAGAGCGAACTAACGATAATAAGCACAACGGACGAACCTACAATCACTTTTTTGCGTTGCAGTTTGAACTCTTCCGAAACATAGGCAGTAATAACTTCTTGCAACGAAATGGTGGAGGTAAGTGCAGCGATAGCGAGCAATAAGAAAAAAAGTATCGCCCAAATATAGCCGCCAGCCATGTGTGTGAAAACGTTGGGTAAAGTTATAAACACCAATTCCGGTCCTTGTGCGGGATTAATGCCCAACGAAAAGACAGCGGGGAAAATAGCTACGCCTGCCAAAATGGCTATCAATGTATCGACGGAAATAACGTGTAAAGCTGTTTTAGTCAGGTTGTTATCCTTTCGGATGTACGAACCGTAGGTAACCATGCAGCCCATTCCCAAACTCAATGAAAAAAATGCTTGTCCAAGCGCACTCAATATGACGTTGGGTGTGATTTTAGAAAAATCGGGGGCAAAAAAGAATTGCAATCCTGCACTGCCGTTGGGCATGGTAATGGCACGAATACTAAGTAAAATTAAAATAAGTACCAAAAACGGCATAAGAATTTTAGAGATACGTTCAATGCCTTTCTCAACGCCTGCCAAGAGTACGAAAGCGTTAGCACAGATAAAAATAACAGTCCAAAAAAGCGGTTGGAACGTATCGGTGGAAAAATTAACAAATGCTTGCGATAAATCTGTAGGCGTTTTCCCTACAAAGGCGTTGCTAGCAGCTTGATAAACATATTCCAAACTCCAGCCGGCTACTACAAAATAAAATCCAAGTATGAGGAACGCTGTGATAACGCCGAGTAATCCGACAATGCCCCAGCTTCTGGTGCCCGAAAGTTTGCGAAACGCTCCTGCCACATTGGCGCGTGCACGCCGTCCAATGGCAAATTCAGAAATCATTATGGGCAAACCGAAAAGTAGCACGCACAAAATATAGATTAACAAGAAAGCGCCGCCGCCGTTTTGTCCTGCTTCGTAAGGGAATTTCCAAATATTGCCCAAGCCTACGGCTGAACCTGCGGCTGTAGCCACTGTGCCAAATTTACTTCCAAAGTTAGAGCGACTGGTAGGTTGTTTACTCATAATATCCCGATTTTGATAAGTTGTTATTGATTAATCATTTGGCTTTTAATAGATTAATTACTGTTGTGTAGCCAAAATTTTCTCTGCAAAATTAATACAAAACCGGAAACAATTAAAATAAACCTCATTTTTTATTCTTTTTTGAAAGCAAATAGTTTTTCTTTTTTGCGTTTTAGTAATTTTATGTACTTTTGTAGTTGTTTTTTTGTATGGGAATAACCTAACAATCTTGTAAAAAATAGTAGCAGGCGAGATGGTAAATATCAAAAACTGCCATACAAGTTGCTGCTAATCATGTAAATAAACGAAAATAATGGATAAATACGATATAGATGTAATGGTTGCTACGGAAGAGCACGTGCATTATGTTCCGTTAATTCTTCAAACAATAGAAGATGCGGCAAAAGTCCGTGGCACGGGCATTGCGCGTCGAACGCAAGAGTACGTAGAAAACAAAATGCGCGAACGTAAAGCGATTATTGCTTTATATAAAGACGAATTTGCGGGTTTTTGCTATATTGAAACGTGGAGTCACCATCATTTTGTGGCTAATTCGGGTTTGATTGTAGCCGAAAAGTTTCGCGGATTGGGTTTGGCAACACGCATTAAGTTGCGCGCAGTCGAATTGTGCTTCGAGCGTTTTCCCAATGCAAAAATATTCAGCTTGACCACAGGCGCTAAAGTTATGAAAATGAATTCCGATTTAGGATTTAAGCCCGTAACATTTGCCGATTTAACGGAAGATGATGCTTTTTGGAATGGATGTCAAACGTGCGTCAATTACGATGTACTGATGCGTACCGGTCGCAAAATGTGCTTATGTACCGGCCTGTTGTACGACCCCAATGATAAAGAAAACGCCGCTAACAACAAGCGGTTGAAAAAAATGTTTGCTAAAAATAATAACATCACTAAAAAAATAAAAAAATGAACAAAAAAGTTGTCTTGGCATTCAGTGGAGGATTGGATACCTCTTTTTGCGTTATTTATTTGAAAGAACAGGGTTACGATGTTTATACCGCTATTGCTAATACGGGCGGTTTTTCGGAAACTGAATTGGTGAAAATAGAGGAACGTGCCTACCAACTGGGTGCAGTAAAACATGTAACATTAGACGTTACTCAGGAATATTACGAAAAAAGCATTCGCTATATGATTTTTGGCAATGTGCTGCGCAACGGAACTTATCCTATTTCGGTAAGTTCGGAGCGTATTTTTCAAGCTATGGCTATTATCAATTATGCCAAAGAGATAAATGCGGATTGTGTGGCGCATGGCAGTACGGGTGCCGGCAATGACCAAGTGCGTTTCGACTTGACTTTTGACGTGTTGGCACCTGAAATAGAAATTTTGACACCAACGCGCGATATGTGTTTGACGCGTGAATATGAAATTGATTTTTTGAAAAAACACGGTGTTCATTTCGATTTTAAAAAGATGGAATACAGCATCAATAAAGGATTGTGGGGAACAAGCATTGGTGGAAAAGAGACGCTGAAATCGGAGCAAACTTTGCCCGAAGAGGCTTATCCGAGCCAAATTACAGCTAAAGGAGAAGAAACGTTGGAGTTGGAGTTTGTTCGCGGTGAATTGTGCGCTGTGAATGGCGTTGTTTACGACAATAAAGTGGAAGCCATACGCCAAGTGGAAGCCATTGCCGGCAAGTTTGGCATAGGTCGCGATATGCATATTGGCGACACCATTATTGGCATTAAAGGTCGTGTCGGTTTCGAGGCTGCCGCACCGATTGTGATTATTAACGCACACAAAATGTTAGAAAAACATACACTTACCAAATGGCAACAATATTGGAAAGACCAATTGGGAACGTGGTACGGAATGTTCCTTCACGAGGCGCAATATTTGGAACCCGTTATGCGCGATATTGAAACGTTTTTGCAAAGTTCACAGCAAAATGTTAGTGGCAAAGTGATTGTAAAATTGCGTCCTTATTCTTATCAATTGGTGGGCGTTGAAAGTTCGTTCGATTTAATGAAAACTGATTTTGGCGAATACGGCGAAGTCAATCGTGCGTGGACTTCGGACGATGTGAAAGGCTTTACCAAAATTTTGGGTAACCAAATGAAGATTTTCTACAATGTGCAAAAACGTAATGAAAAATAAGTTGTAAGCCAAATTTTTGAGACTAAAAAAGGCATAACTTTGATGAGTTATGCCTTTTTTTATGTTTGATGTTGTTTGTGTTAGAAAGCTACCGATGCTCCCAGCAAGATAGAAAAACCTACCGTATCGTAACCGTACCAATTTTGGTAGCTCAACTTTTCCGATGCGGAAAGTATGTTATTGGCTTCCAAGAAGACACTCCAATTTTTCGGGAAGGTGTAGCTCGCTGCTAAATTCAAATCGTAGATAGGTTTAAGTTTTTCAATGCGGTATGCGCCGTCTCGTGTAGGAAGTTTCGTTTGACGCTCCGAAGCGAAGTAGAAAATACTTTTTATCAACAGATTTTGCGTTATTTTGGTGTTGATGCCGGCGGTAGCTTCCCAAGTCGGTTTGTTCCATGCAATTTTTTCGCCTT
>DUQS01000010.1 GCA_012837685.1 Bacteroidales bacterium | reverse complement strand
TCCGGTTTTTTCTCACAAGCTGTAAAAGCTGTTACTACTGCCGCCATTACCATAGCGAACATAAAAAAATTTCTTGCTTTCATAATAAAATAGATTTTAAAAAATTAAATAATAAAAAAATAATCAATCATTAATATTTAGGATAAAAACATTCGTCGGCACGCCAATTTTGCACGCCATTGGATAGTTGTACATCGTCCAACGAACGCAATACAATAGTCCACTGGTTGGAAGGTGCATATTTGCCATTATCGTGATAGTAAGAAATAAATCCGTACAATTTGCCTTTATACTCAACAGGTGGCAATTTAGCGTCGGCAAACTTAGCATATTCGCTTGTTCCAACACACATCCATGTTCCTGCTGAATTTTTCACCACTCTCGATTGCGGATAACCTATACCATTGGTGGTGGGAGCAAAAATACAATCAACTTCCTCCAACGCCACAGGACTACCATGCTCATCAACACCTTCTTGGGTAAAATAGAGGCTGTTCGACACACCTTCCAGTTCCACAAAGCGACTGGCTAAATAGGAAATATCCCTAAAGTTGTCAGAGACAGCTTTCACTTGTTCTATCGTCATTTTGTTGGCCACTATTTTGCTAGGCTCAGGTGCACCTACCAACTGCACGTGCGCCTTAAAAATTGGCAACGGTATGCGACCAATTTCCCAACCCTCTTTTTCAACATTGTCGTGACCCTCCTTGGCAGTGTTGTAATACGGCACTCCTATTTGTGGCATTTTAGCATACTTACCTACTGCTAAACCTGCGCAGTTGATAACAATTTTTTGTCCGATAGAGAACATTCCCGATAAGCTACCGGCATCCACCGAAAGTTTAAGCCCCTGCTCCGGATGGTCAATATCTTGAATGTAAAGAGTTTTGTATATATTGCCCGCCACGTCCGACGACACAATGCGCCCAACAATAACGACCGGCTGGCTGTTAGGTATATCATCCACGCTAAATAGGCCAAGATTGGTTTTTGTTGGATTGGCACTTTGATATGAACGAGCGCGCGGTGGATATTTCAATTTACCAGTTGTAGCATCCACCGTTCCCAAATCAGTCATGTAAGCATCCAAAAATTGAGCAATGGTGTGCGTTTTTTGCCATGCGTCGGCTTCGGCAACATACAAATCGTCTACCGAAACGGCATCGTACTGATGGCAAGCGGTAGCACCAAACAGTACAGCCACCAATGTCAATGCGAATATATGCTTTCTATTTTTCATAGCGTTTTCTATTTTTATCGTTAATAGTTTTAAGATTAGAATTTGAAACCAACGTTCAAAAAGAAATTAAAGCCCCACGCATAATAGTATTTTGCGGGATATTTAACAACGTTATCCGAAACAAACGAATTGTTTCGATAAGTAACGGTTGGAATACGTCCTGTTTGGTAGCCGCCCGTTTTCATACCCGTGTTGTTTGTTACGTTGTTTACACTTAAGTTGATGTTGATGGACTTACGATTTTTCAAGTAAATGAGCTTACCTACCGACAAATC
>DUQS01000099.1 GCA_012837685.1 Bacteroidales bacterium | reverse complement strand
GCCTTGGTAGTAAAGGCTGCCGTCATTTTTGGGTATAGGGTCGTCTTTTTTGCAGGAACAAATTGCAATTAAGATAATAGAAGATAAGCAGAAAAATATGAGATGACGTTTCATTTATGTTAGTTTAAAATTTTAAAATGTTCGGAATTGACCGTCAAAATATAGAGACCGGTGTGCGTAAGCGGAATGCGCTCACTATTGGTTACCGCTTTTTTTTATGTAAAACCCTTCCGGTTATATCCGTCAACATTATTTCATCGCCTTTTTTTACGTTTTGCAACCAAATGTAGTTGTCTTCTTTTCTCCAAACGATGTTGCTGGCACTAACTTGTCGGATGGGCACTAACGTTGTGAAAACGGTAAAGGGACCGTAAATGTGTGTATTGCTGCCGCCTTGCGGTTGTACCGTAAAATAATAGGTGTGCTCTTCTTCCAAATCGCCTACAAAATGGCTGTTGGTTATTTCTATTTTAGGGTAATTATCTAATGGTACAGGGCTTTCAATTTCTTCGTAGGACACTATTTTAACGGAATCAATCACAACGCGTTTCCCCGCTTTTGCGCTGAAAGTTATTGTATTGTTGGTAAATCCCGTAGTACTGAACTCTTTGGAAAACATTTGGTAGTTAGCCGATGTTTCAAATGTTGCCAATTCTGTACTGCCACAAGCAACGGTTACTGCCGGTGTTCTGTCCGACGTATTGAAAGTTTTAGCTCTTACAAAAACGGTGGCTTTGTCGCCCAAAAATTCAATACTTGGTGTTGTAATAAAACCCGGATTGGAAGCTGATGCTATTTTAAAACCATCGGCTTGAAGTGTTGTACCGCCTCTTGTCCAGCCTGCCGGTACGCTAGTCAATTTGCTGAAATCTACGTTAATTTTCACGACATCGCCTTTTTCGCCGATATTTCTTAAAGTATAGACGGTTACTTTGTAGCCGGTAGCATCGAACGATGGTGTCCAATTGATGGTAAAACTATTGTTGGTAATATTAGTTTTGAGCAGGGTAAAAGTGTCGTTGGTTGTTGCTATAAGTGTTACATGAATATCTTCGGGCAGTTCGGGACTTGTTAGGTGTAATTCCACTGTATCTGTTGTCAAAATTTCCGAAAGATAATTTACAGTAATTTCGCATCCATTCATAGCATCGGCAGGCGAAATGCTTGTGCCGTCTAATGAAAACTTGTTGCTGTTTTCTCCGTGCAGTTCCAAATGAATAGGTTGAGTAAGGCGAAAGCCCTGAACGGGAATTTGTAATGAAGCACTTTCTCCTACAATACCGGTAAAAGCCACTTTTGAATTGTTTAGTGGTTTACTAATGTAGGGTTGAGTTCCAATCAGGCCTACCGAAAACGGTTCGTCTTTTTTCGAGCCCCAGATATATTCTGCTAAAATCGGACAATCAATAAAAGGATTGCGGTTGCCTTGAATTTGATACACTTTTTCGTTCCGATTCAATTCTTTGGTGCTGACAGGATCTTGTGCGTTCCATTGCAGTAGCATTTGTGTTGTCCAATCATTAAAAACGGGGTAGGTGTTTGTCGAATTTACGAATTGTTTTGCTACATATCCTTGCACCCACATATCTTGAGTCGAAAAATATTCGTAGCAAGTCACCATATACATATAAATACGCGCAAAGTCGCCTTTGTATTCGTCGCCCGGTTCCCAAGCTCTAAAACCGCCATCCAATCGGGAAAAGCCGCCTTTAACTACACCGTTGTCGAAGGTTACCGTGCTGTCGATTACAGCCATCGTGTAAGAGTTTTTTGCAGTCGAATTTGCAGTGCGGTCGGAAGGGTAGAGGTTGTACAAATCGCTGTAAGCATTGTTTTGTGTTCCACCCCACCAACTTTTGGGCAAGGAATGTTCTCTATCCATACCGAGTACGGGATTTGTTCCGTCGAAATGATAAATAGTGTTGGAGTACATGTCCCAAACAGTACTATCGGGACGCATATCGGTTTGCGGAAAATATTGCCACAAATTGTTGTATCCCACAGCATTCATATCCTTAATGATATGATACAATGCTGTTTTCAGCTCTCCTTTGTTTTTACCGTCGGTTGCATCATAGTAGTGTGCGGGAATGTCGGCATACAGCAAAAAGGAGAACATTAGCAACAAAAATGTGCAATAGTTTCTCATTAAAATTAATTTAGTTTGTGTCAATCGTAAAAGAAAAATAGTTTTACAAGCTCCATTCAAAGCCGTCTTTCGTATCTTTTATAGTAAATCCTAACGCTGTGAGTTCGTTGCGAATTTTATCCGAAGTTGCCCAATCTTTGTTTTGCTTTGCTTGCATACGGATATTCAGCAATAGGTCGATAGCTTTTTTGTAAGCGTCGTTGCTCGTGCTTTCAACTTCGGTGCGCAAACCTAAAATGTCTTCGATAAATAGGCGAAACACTTCTTTCAGTTCTGCTAAATCGGCTGCCGAAAGTGTGCCTTTGCCGTCGTGTACCGTGTTAATAGCTTTTGAGGCATCGAACAGATGTGAAATAACAATCGGAGTGTTCAGGTCGTCGCACATAGCGATTTCGCATTTGTTACGCAAATCGTTTATTTCCACTGTCGAAGTTGTGTTTGCCTGAATTTTTTGCAATCGCTCGTACGCTTCCATGAGTCGCGCTAATCCTTTTTCGGACGCAATTAGCGCTTCGTTGCTGAAATCGACCGTGCTGCGGTAATGTGCTTGCAATATAAAAAAGCGAATAGTCATCGGCGAGTACGATTGTGTCAGCAATTCGTGCGAACCTGTGAAAAATTCGTCCAAAGTAATGAAGTTGCCAAGCGATTTACCCATTTTTTGTCCATTAATGGTAACCATATTGTTGTGCATCCAATAGTTCACGGTGTCGTGTCCGAGTGCAGCGCAACTTTGCGCAATTTCGCATTCGTGGTGCGGAAACATCAAATCCATGCCGCCGCCATGTATGTCAAATTTTTCGCCGAGGTATTTGGTGCCCATTGCGGAACATTCCAAGTGCCAGCCGGGGAAACCTTCGCTCCACGGGCTTGACCAATGCATGATGTGTTCCGGTGCGGCTTTTTTCCACAACGCAAAATCGACGCTGCGACGTTTTTCGGTTTGTCCGTCTAATTCGCGTGTCGTTTCCAAAAGCTCATCAATATTGCGTCCCGACAATTTACCGTAATGGTATTCTTTGTTGTATTTTTCTACATCAAAATAGACCGAACCTTCGCTTTCGTAGGCATATCCGGCATCAAGTATTTTTTTCACAAACTCAATTTGTTCAATAATGTGTCCCGATGCGTGAGGTTCTATGCTTGGCGGTAGTACATTCAGTTTTTCCATAGCTTTGTGGTAGCGCAAGGTATAATATTGTACCACTTCCATAGGTTCAAGTTTTTCAAGACGCGCTTTTTTTGCTATTTTATCTTCGCCGTCGTCCGAATCGTGTTCCAAATGTCCAACATCGGTAATATTGCGAACATAGCGCACTTTGTAGCCGAGATGAGTAAGGTAACGAAAAAGTATATCGAACGTAATTGCCGGACGCGCGTGTCCCAAATGGGCATCACCATAGACGGTCGGACCGCACACATACATCCCGACGTGGGGTGCGTGAAGCGGTTTGAATTCTTCTTTTTTGCGAGTTAAAGTGTTGTAAATAAATAGTTTATTTTCCATAATATGTCAAAATCTCAAAAATTGTGGTACTACATTATAATAATAGTATAGTATCTTGCAAAGATAGTTTTTTTTTATTAAACGCCAAATGTGGTTTTTTTGTAAAATTTACACTACAGTTTACGTTTCGTTTGCCATAAAAAGTTGGAATAGTATACAATAAACGAAAAGTACCATTGTCAAATAAATGTTTCTTTCTTTGCGGTTTCTAAAAAAATAATATGAAAATGTTTGCTGTTTCGAAAAAAAGTGGTAACTTTGCAGCCCAAAATTATGAAAAGTAATAAAAAGTTTAAGTATTAAAAATCAGTAAAAATGCCAACAATTCAACAGTTAGTTAGAAAAGGAAGAACTGTATTGGAAGACACCAGTAAGGCTCCGGCATTGGATTCTTGCCCGCAACGTCGTGGCGTTTGTGTGCGTGTTTACACCACAACGCCTAAAAAGCCGAACTCTGCCATGCGTAAAGTTGCCCGTGTGCGCTTAACCAACGCAAAGGAAGTGAACGCTTACATTCCGGGAGAAGGACACAACTTGCAGGAACACTCCATTGTTCTCGTTCGTGGCGGTCGTGTAAAAGACCTACCGGGTGTGCGCTATCACATCGTTCGCGGAACATTGGATACGGCAGGTGTTGCCAACCGTACTCAACGTCGCTCCAAATATGGTGCAAAACGTCCTAAAGCCGCTAAAAAGTAATTTAGCGCATTCTAAAATTAACAACAATTTTTTTAAATCGGTTTTTAGTATTTGGTATTGATGAAGGTTGAGTAAATCTGTTCAGCGGAACAGTTTGAAGACAACGACAGCCAAACGAAAACAAAATTTTAACAGAAAATGAGAAAATCAACGCCTAAAAAGAGGATTATTTTACCCGATCCTGTTTTTAACGAAGTTATGGTTACGAAATTTGTTAACCATTTGATGTTTGATGGAAAGAAAAATATCGCTTTCGGTATTTTTTACGACACTCTCGAAATTGTGAAGAAAAAACTTCCCAATGAAGAAAAAACTCCTCTCGAAATCTGGAAGCAAGCCTTGGAAAACATCACTCCATTGGTAGAAGTTAAGAGCCGTCGTATCGGCGGTGCCACATTCCAGGTTCCTACCGAAATCCGCCCGGATAGAAAAGAGTCAATTTCAATGAAAAACCTTATATTGTTTGCACGCAAAAGAGCCGGACACTCTATGTCCGAAAAACTTGCTGCAGAAATCATCGATGGCTTTAATAGCCAAGGTGGCGCATTTAAACGTAAAGAAGAAATTCACCGTATGGCTGATGCTAATAGAGCATTTGCACATTTCCGTTTTTAAAAATCAGTCTGCTTTTTAAATGGCAAAGAAAGATTTACATTATACAAGGAATATTGGTATCATGGCTCACATTGACGCCGGTAAAACCACTACGTCCGAACGTGTTCTCTATTATACGGGCTTGACTCACAAAATAGGGGAAACGCACGATGGTACGGCGGTAATGGACTGGATGGCTCAAGAGCAAGAACGTGGTATCACTATTACTTCAGCCGCTACAACCACAAGTTGGATTTATAAATCTAATAAATACAAAATCAACTTAATAGACACTCCGGGGCACGTCGATTTTACTGTTGAGGTAGAAAGGTCGTTGCGTATTCTTGATGGTGCCATCGCTACATTTTGTGCAGTAGGTGGCGTAGAACCACAATCGGAGACCGTTTGGCGTCAGGCTGACAAGTATAATGTGCCGCGTATCGGCTACGTCAATAAAATGGACCGTTCGGGTGCTAATTTCTACGACGTTGTAAGGCAAATAAAAGAAGTTCTTGGAGCTAATCCTTGTGTCATTCAAATTCCCATTGGCGCCGAAGAAAAATTTAGAGGAATCATTGACTTAATTCGTATGAAAGCTTTCTATTGGCACGATGAAACAATGGGTGCCGATTACGAATTAGATGAGATTCCGGCTGATATGCAAGCCGAAGCAGTTGAGTTGAGAGACAAAATGCTCGAAAACTTGGCGAATTTCGATGATAATTTGATGGAAAAATATTTTGACGACCCGTCAAAAATCACCGAAGATGAAATTCATGAAGTATTACGCAAGGCGACTATCGCTATGCAGATAAATCCCGTTGTTTGCGGCTCTTCTTTTAAAAATAAAGGTGTTCAACCGTTGTTGGATGCTGTTTGTGCCTATTTGCCGTCTCCGTTGGATACCCCTCATATTGATGGTGTTGACCCGCGCAATCCGGACAACAAATTGACTCGCAAGCCCGACGATAATGAGCCTTTGTGCGCATTGGCATTTAAAATTGCCACTGACCCCTATGTTGGTCGCTTGTGCTATTTTCGTGTTTATTCAGGACGTTTGGATGCCGGCTCTTATGTTTATAATCCTCGTTCAGGCAAGAAAGAACGTATTTCCCGTATTTTCCAAATGTTTTCCAACAAACAAAATCCTGTGGAAGCTATAGAAGCAGGAGATATAGGTGCCGGTGTAGGTTTTAAAGACATTCGTACCGGTGATACGTTGTGTTCCGAAAGTCATCCTATTTTGCTTGAATCGATGGATTTCCCCGATCCTGTAATCGGTATTGCTGTAGAGCCAAAGACACAAGCCGATGTGGATAAACTTAGTGTTGGGTTGGCAAAGTTGGCAGAAGAAGATCCTACTTTTACCGTTCATACCGACGAACAATCGGGACAAACCATTATTTCCGGTATGGGTGAATTGCACTTGGAAATTATTTTAGACCGTTTGAAACGCGAGTTTAAGGTAGAGTGCAATCAAGGTCGTCCTCAAGTGGCTTACAAAGAGGCTATTACTAAAACGGTGGAATTGCGAGAAGTGTACAAAAAACAAACCGGTGGACGCGGTAAATTTGCTGACATTATTGTCAAAGTCGGTCCGGTTGATGAAGGATTTGAAGGCTCTTTGCAATTTATCGATGAAGTTAAAGGCGGAAACGTGCCGAAGGAGTATATTCCATCAGTACAAAAAGGTTTCCAAATAGCTATGCGCAATGGCGTTTTAGCTGGTTTTCCGATTGATAAAATAAAAGTTACATTGGTCGATGGTTCGTACCATCCGGTTGACTCCGATCAATTGTCGTTCGAAATTTGTGCTCAAATAGCTTTCAAAAACGCTTGCGCAAAAGCGCATCCTGTCTTGATGGAGCCTATTATGAAGTTGGAAGTTGTTACTCCCGAAGAAAACATGGGCGATGTTATCGGCGATTTGAACAAACGTCGTGGTCAAATAGAAGGTATGGAATCGAGCCGAACCGGAGCGCGTATCGTAAAAGCAAAAGTTCCGTTGTCAGAATTGTTCGGCTATGTAACTGC
Organism: Bacteroidales bacterium; assembly: GCA_012837685.1. Lineage (GTDB taxonomy): Bacteria > Bacteroidota > Bacteroidia > Bacteroidales > Paludibacteraceae > DUQS01. Next base: position 30,074 of record DUQS01000099.1, on the reverse strand, counting down.
TTTACGTACAATTACTTCCGGACGTGCAACGTCATCTATGGAATTTTTCAACTACGTTGAAGTTTCCACAGCTCTTGCAAAAGAAGTTGTTGCCGAAGCTAAAGGACGTGTAGAATTATTATAAAACAAACTGCGCATTAGCGAATGACTCTTAATGTGCTAATAATTAATTAAATAAAACAAAAACAATGAGTCAAAAAATTAGAATTAAATTAAAATCTTACGATTACAATTTGGTGGACAAATCTGCCGAAAAAATTGTAAAGACAGTAAAAGCAACTGGTGCTGTGGTTAGTGGTCCTATTCCATTGCCAACACACAGACGTATTTTTACGGTAAACCGTTCGACGTTTGTTAATAAAAAAGCGCGTGAACAATTTGAATTGTCAGCCTACAAACGTCTTATCGACATCTATAGTTCTACTGCCAAAACGGTAGATGCTTTGATGAAACTCGAATTGCCAAGCGGCGTTGAAGTGGAAATCAAAGTGTGATAACTAGTAATTTATTCATTAATAATTAATAATTGAAATGCCAGGATTAATTGGAAAAAAAATCGGAATGACATCCGTTTTCAGTGCTGATGGAAAAAATCTTCCATGCACTGTTATCGAAGCTGGTCCTTGTGTGGTTACACAACTGAAAACTGTCGATACTGACGGTTATGAAGCAATTCAATTAGGCTTTGAGGATAAAAAAGAAAAACATACCACAAAAGCCGAAATGGGAATCTTCAAAAAAGTAGGTGTGTCCCCCAAGAGACACTTGGTTGAGTTCAAAGTATCTCCTCAGGAGTTTAAATTAGGCGACACTCTTACCGTAGAGTTGTTTGTTGAAAACGATTGGGTAGATGTTATTGGTACCTCAAAAGGTAAAGGAACCCAAGGCGTAGTAAAACGTCATGGATTTAGTGGTGTAGGTGAAACAACGCACGGTCAAGACGACCGTCAGCGTGCTCCTGGTTCGTTGGGTGCATCTTCCTACCCGTCTAAAGTTTTTAAAGGTATGCGTATGGCCGGCCGTATGGGCGGTGACCGCGTTACCATACACAACTTACAAGTGATAAAAATAATCCCGGAACACAACTTGTTGCTTGTCAAAGGTTCTGTTCCCGGCGCTAAAGGTTCAATCGTAATAATTGAGAAATAATGAAACTGAGCGTATATAACATCAAAGGAGAGGATACCGGAAAGAAAATCACGTTAAACGACTCCGTGTTCGGTATTGAGCCTAATGAACATGCTATTTATTTAGATGTAAAACAATATTTGGCAAATCAACGTCAAGGCACGCACAAAGCTAAACAACGTAGCGAAATGTCGGGTTCAACTCGTAAGCTCGGACGCCAAAAAGGTGGTGGAGGTGCGCGTCGCGGTGATATCAATTCACCGGTTTTGGTGGGAGGTGCTCGTGTATTTGGACCTGTTCCGCGCGATTACAGCTTTAAATTGAATAAAAAACTGAAACAATTGGCACGCAAATCCGCCTTGTCGAGCAAAGCAAAAGAAGGTGCTATTATGGTTCTTGACGACATCAATTTTGAAGCTCCAAAAACGAAAGATTGCGTAGCTATGACGAGTAGTTTAAAGATTAATGATAAAAAAACGTTAATTATTTTATCAGAATCAAATAAAAACGTATATTTGTCAGCTCGTAATTTACCGAATGTAAAAGTATTAACTGTTTCAGAATTAAGCACTTATAAAATTCTGGATTGTTCAGTTCTAGTGCTAACCGAAGCTGCGGTCGCTGGAATTGAGCAACATTTTAACGTATAAGGAGGTAGAAATGGGAATAATTATAAAACCTATCGTTACTGAAAAGATGACCAAAATCGGTGAAAAATTCAACCGAGTTGGTTTTCAAGTAGAAAAAACCGCCAACAAAATTGAAATCAAACAAGCTGTCGAAGCTTTGTATGGAGTGACGGTTATTAGCGTGAATACCTTCAATTGCAATGGTAAGAAAAAAAGCCGCTATACAAAAAGCGGTGTTATTACTGGAAAAACTCCTTCGTACAAGAAAGCAATTGTAACGTTGAAAGAAGGAGATACAATAGATTTTTATAGCAATATTTAATAAGTCAAAATGGCTGTACGTAAATTAAACCCCGTAACGCCGGGGCAAAGACACAAAATTATTGGAGCATTCGACGCAATTACCGTCGCTACTCCAGAGAAATCTCTTGTCGGTGGCTTCGGAAAAACCGGTGGCCGTAACAATACCGGTAAAATGACCATGCGCTATATTGGCGGTGGACACAAGAGAAGGTATAGAGTAATTGATTTTAGACGTAGAAAAGATGGCGTTCCCGCAGTGGTAAAAACCATTGAATACGACCCGAACCGTTCGGCGCGTATTGCTTTGCTGTTTTATGCTGACGGTGAAAAAAGTTACATCCTTGCACCTGACGGATTGCAAGTAGGTCAGAAATTACTCTCAGGCGCACAAGCTGCTCCTGAAGTTGGAAACGCTCTTCCTTTGGAGAACATCCCTCTTGGAACGATTGTTCACAACATTGAACTTCGTCCCGGACAAGGTGCCGCTTTGGTACGTTCTGCCGGAACATTTGCGCAAATCACTTCTCGCGAAGGCAAATATGTAGTTGTAAAACTGCCTTCAGGTGAAGTTCGTAAAATTCTTGGAACCTGCAAAGCAACCGTAGGAAGTGTAGGAAATGCTGACCATGGTCTTGAAAAATCAGGAAAAGCCGGTCGCTCGCGTTGGCTCGGACGTCGTCCGAGAGTTCGTGGTGTTGCAATGAACCCTGTAGATCACCCGATGGGTGGTGGTGAAGGACGTGCGTCAGGAGGACATCCGCGTTCTCGCAAAGGTTTGTTGGCTAAAGGTAAGAAAACCCGTGCTCCGAAAAAACTATCGAGCCAATTTATTATTGAACGTAGGAAAAAATAACGATTAAAAGTAAATAATATGAGTCGATCATTAAAAAAAGGACCTTACATCAATTTAAAATTGGAAGATAAAGTGCTGGCTATGAACGAAAGCGGAAAAAAAGCCGTAATTAAAACATGGTCACGCAGCTCTATGATTTCCCCTGATTTTGTAGGTCATACAATTGCAGTTCACAACGGTAATAAATTTATTCCGGTCTACATCACTGAAAATATGGTAGGACATAAATTAGGCGAATTTGCCCCTACACGTATCTTCCGTGGACATGCCGGTAAGAAATAACCCCGTTGGATTTAATTTTTAAAATAAAAAAACAGAAATAAAATGGGTGCAAGAAAAAGAATATCTGCCGAAAAAAGGAAAGAAGCCCTGAAGTCAGTTTATTTTGCCAAATTGAATGATGTGCCAACCTCTCCCCGTAAAATGCGCCTCGTTGCCGACATGATACGTGGTATGGATGTAAATTATGCTCTTGGCGTTTTAAAATATTCGACGAAAGAAGCTTCCGGTAAAATGGAAAAATTGCTACGTTCCGCCATTGCCAACTGGGAACAGAAAACCGGTAATAAAGCGGAAAACGGTAATTTATATGTAAGCGGTGTCACAGTTGACTCTGCTCGTATGCTAAAAAGATTGCGCACTGCTCCTCAAGGACGTGGTTATCGCATTCGCAAACGTTCCAACCATGTAACGTTGTTTGTAGATTCAAGAAATATTAACGATAATAAAATAGAAAACCAAGATGGGACAAAAAACTAATCCAATAAGCAACCGTTTAGGTATTATTCGTGGATGGGATTCTAACTGGTATGGTGGCGACAACTATGGCGACACATTACTTGAAGATAGCAAAATTAGAAAATATCTCAATGTCCGTCTTGCAAAAGCTAGTTTGTCAAGAATCATTATCGAACGCACACTGAAACTTGTTACTATTACTGTCTGCACTGCTCGCCCCGGTATGATTATCGGTAAGGGTGGACAAGAAGTTGATAAGTTGAAGGAAGAACTGAAAAAAATTACTGACAAAGATGTTCAAATAAACATTTTTGAAGTAAAACGCCCTGATGTTGATGCCGTGATTGTTGCCAACAACATTGCTCGTCAGGTTGAAGGCAAAATGGCTTATCGTCGTGCCGTAAAAATGGCAATTGCTTCTACCGTGAGAGCAGGAGCCGAAGGTATCAAAGTATTGGTGTCCGGTCGTTTGAACGGTGCAGAAATAGCTCGCTCGGAAATGTTTAAAGATGGACGTACTCCTTTACATACTTTCCGTGCCGACATCGACTATTGTCATGCAGAAGCTTTGACTAAAGTCGGTTTAATTGGCATTAAAGTATGGATTTGTCGCGGCGAAGTTTATGGTAAGAGAGACCTTTCGCCACAATTTGCTGCAGCAAAAGAAATGGGAGGAGGACGTAGTCAAGGTGAACATCAAAGCGGTAGAGGTTTCAGGAAGAGAAAAAAATAATTAACAACGCATTAAGAAATTAACGACTATGTTACAACCTAAAAAAACAAAATACAGAAGACAGCAGGATGGACATCCGAAAGGAATTGCGCAAAGGGGCAACCAATTGGCGTTTGGTTCTTTCGGTATCAAGGCGATGGATACGAAATGGATTACCGGTCGTCAGATAGAAGCTGCACGTGTTGCGGTAACCCGCTATATGCAACGTCAGGGACAAGTCTGGATTCGCATTTTTCCTGATAAACCAATCACTCGCAAGCCGGCTGACGTACGTATGGGTAAAGGTAAAGGTGCTCCGGAGGGCTTTGTTGCACCGGTTACACCGGGACGCATGCTTTTTGAAGTAGAAGGTGTTCCTTACGAAGTAGCCAAAGAAGCTTTGAGATTGGCAGCCCAAAAGTTGCCTATTGTCACGAAATTTGTGGTAAGACACGATTATGATAAAAACTTAACAGTGTAATGGATTATGAAAACAAGAGAAATTAAAGAATTGACAACAAATGAAGTTCAAGATCGTTTGGACGCCGAAAAAGAGCGTTTGGTACGTATGCGCTTGAACCATAGTATTTCTCCGCTTGACAATCCTGCTCAAATAAGAGAGTCACGTAAAGTGATTGCACGTCTTGCCACGGAATTACGTCAACGAGAACTAAACAACAACAAATAAAAGATTATCCAAATGAAAACAAGAAATTTAAGAAAGGAGAGAATCGGTGTTGTTTTCAGCAATAAAATGGATAAATCCATAACTGTTGCTGTAAAATGGAAGGAAAAACACCCTCTATATGGAAAATTTGTGAACAAAACACGGAAATACCATGTTCACGATGAAAAAAATGAATGCAATATCGGCGATACCGTACGCATCATGGAAACACGTCCTTTGAGTAAAACCAAAAGATGGAGATTAGTACAAATCATAGAAAGAGCTAAATAATTATGATACAACAAGAATCAAGACTGAAAGTAGCCGATAACAGCGGAGCAAAAGAAGTATTATGCATCCGTGTATTGGGTGGAACCAGAAAATATTATGCTACCATTGGTGATATAATCGTTGTAACGGTAAAAAGCGCCATCCCTTCGAGTGAAGTGAAAAAAGGTAGCGTGTCGAAAGCTGTTGTTGTACGTACTAAAAAAGAAGTGCGTCGTCAGGACGGCTCTTATATTCGCTTCGATGATAACGCTTGCGTTTTATTAACCAATGCGGGTGAAATTCGTGGAAGTCGTATTTTTGGACCGGTGGCGCGTGAATTGCGTGCTACAAATATGAAAATTATTTCATTAGCGCCGGAAGTTCTTTAACCAACGTAAAAAAGAGTAAAGTAATGAGTAAATTGCACATTAAAAAAGGTGATACCGTCTATATAAACACCGGTGAAGACAAAGGCAAAACCGGTCGCGTTTTGAAGGTTTTTGTTGATGAAAAACGCGCTATCGTGGAAGGTATCAATATGGTCTCTAAGAGCACCAAGCCTAATGCTAAAAATCCACAAGGCGGAATCATAAAAAAAGAAGCTTCATTGCACATTTCCAATTTGAATGTTGTTGACCCGAAAACAGGTAAACCGACACGCATTGGTCGCAAGAAAAATGAAGAAGGCAAATTGGTTCGTTACGCCAAAAAATCAGGGGAGGTAATTAAATGAAAACAGATAGCTTAAAACAAGATTATTTGGAACGCATCGTTCCTATCTTAACCAAAGAGTTTGGTTATACTACCGTTATGCAAGTTCCCCGTTTGGAGAAAATTGTATTGAACCAAGGTTTAGGTATTGCTGTTGCCGACAAAAAAATTATCGACACAGCAATTGCTGAAATGACTGCTATCACCGGTCAAAAAGCTGTAGAAACGGTTTCAAAAAAGGACATTTCCAATTTCAAATTGCGTAAAAAAATGCCTATCGGTGTTCGCGTAACTTTGAGAGGAAAGAAAATGTACGAATTTTTGGAACGTTTGATTCGTGTAGCTCTGCCTCGTATTCGCGACTTTAGAGGTATTGAAGGAAAACTGGATGGTCGTGGCAATTATACGCTTGGTATTCAGGAACAAATCATTTTCCCTGAAATCAGTATTGATAACATCTCCAAAATTCTGGGTATGAATATCACTTTCGTTACCACAGCTAATACTGACGAGGAAGGTTTTGCGCTGTTAAGAGAATTTGGATTACCATTTAAGAAAACTAATTAAACGATAATAAGATGGCAAAAGAATCAATGAAAGCACGCGAAGTGAAACGCGCTAAATTAGTGGCAAAATATGCAGAAAAACGTAAACAGATGATTGCAGAAGGTGATTACGATGCTTTGCAAACTTTGCCAAGAAACGCTTCATATATCCGTTTGCACAACCGTTGTAAAATTACCGGTCGTCCAAAAGGTTATATGCGTCAATTCGGAATTTCGCGTATTCAATTTAGAGAAATGGCTTCGGCAGGGTTGATTCCCGGTGTAAAGAAAGCCAGCTGGTAAATTCAAACATTTTGAGAGGCAACTCTCATCGAGTGATACTATAATTATAATATTGTCCCGACAGGCGGGATTAATTTAATTTATTTTTTATGACAGATCCTATTGCAGATTATTTGACGAGATTACGGAATGCCATCATGGCAAACTACAGAGTTGTAGAAATTCCTGCATCTAATCTCAAAAAAGAAATTACAAAAGTTCTTTTTGAAAAAGGCTACATTCTTAATTACAAGTTTGTAGACGAAGGTCCACAAGGCACAATTAAAATTGCCTTAAAGTATGATCCGGTTAATAAAGTTAACGCGATCAAAAAATTGATTAGAGTTTCAACTCCCGGTTTACGTAAGTATGTGGGTTACAAAGATTTGCCGCGAGTTTTGAACGGATTGGGTATTGCAATTCTTTCCACGTCGAAAGGTGTAATGACGGACAAGGAAGCCCTGACAAACAAGGTTGGTGGCGAAGTTTTATGTTACGTTTATTAATGAAGGAGGAATTACAATGTCAAGAATAGGAAAATTACCAATTCAAATCCCAGCTGGAGTAACAGTAACAGTAAAAGAAAACGAGGTTTCCGTAAAAGGTCCGAAAGGCGAACTTACGCAACCTATCGAATCAGATGCCATTCAAATTAAAGTGGAAGGCAACGTATGCACATTGACCCGCGCAAATGACGAACGGGAAAGTCGTGCGAAACATGGTTTATATCGCTCTTTGATTAACAATATGGTCGTTGGAGTTTCCGAGGGTTACAAAAAAGTTTTGGAATTGGTCGGCGTTGGTTTTCGTACATCGAACAACGGACAAATTTTGGAACTTATTCTCGGTTATACGCACAACATTTATTTGGAATTGCCCAAAGAAGTAAGCGTAGAAACGAAAAGCGAACGTAACCAAAATCCGCTCATCCTTTTAGAGAGCTGCGACAAGCAATTACTTGGACAAATTTGCGCTAAAATTCGTTCATTCCGCAAACCGGAACCTTACAAAGGTAAAGGTGTTAAATTCCAAGGCGAAGTTATTCGTAGAAAAGCTGGTAAAACGGCTGGTAAATAATTTACGTAAACAAGTAAGATTATGATAGGAAAATTAGAAAGAAGATTAAAGATAAAAAGTCGTATCCGTCGCACAATAAAAGGGACGGCAGAAAAACCTCGTTTGACGGTTTTTCGTAGCAATGCGCAAATTTACGCACAAGTTATCGATGACGTTACCGGTAAAACATTGGCATCAGCTTCATCGTTGGCAATCAAGGAAAAAATGCCTAAAAAAGAACAGGCAGCTAAAGTTGGCGAATTGCTTGCCAAAAATGCCCAAGAAAGTGGCGTAACAACAGTGGTATTTGACCGTAATGGATACTTGTATCATGGAAGAGTTAAAGAATTGGCAAATGCTGCCCGTAAAGGTGGACTTAAATTTTAACAACTATGTCAGAAAACAATAACAGAGTAAAAACAACTAACGATTTAGAGTTAAAAGATCGTTTGGTCGCTATCAATCGTGTTACGAAAGTTACAAAAGGAGGACGTGCGTTTACATTCGCAGCAGTCGTTGTGGTAGGTAACGAAAATGGCATTGTTGGTTGGGGCTTAGGTAAAGCAAATGAAGTTACGGCTGCCATCGCCAAAGGCGTAGAGGCTGCTAAAAAGAACTTGATGAGCGTACCGGTGTACAAAGGCACTATTCCTCACGAACAGACAGCCCGTTTTAGTGGTTCAGAAGTGTTTATTCATCCTGCATCATTAGGTACCGGTGTTAAAGCCGGTGGCGCTATGCGTGCCGTATTGGAGAGCGCCGGCATTACCGACGTGTTAGCAAAATCGAAAGGTTCGTCAAACCCTCACAACTTGGTAAAAGCTACTTTCAAAGCTTTGTCGGAGTTGCGTGATGTTCGCATGGTAGCTCAAAATAGAGGTATTTCCGTTGAAAAAGTATTTAAAGGTTAAAACATAGAATTATGGCAAAAATAAAAATTCAACAAGTAAGAAGTAGAATTCGTTGTCCAAAAACACAAAAAGCGACATTGGATGCGCTGGGATTGCGAAAAATGAATGCCGTAGTTGAGCATGAGGCAACCCCTGCTATTTTAGGTATGGTTGCCAAAGTGAAACATTTAGTAAAAGTAATAGAGTAACAACATCTTTAGAATTTAAAACTCACAGAAATGAATTTAAGTAACATACAACCAGCAGTTGGTTCGGTGAAAACCAATAAGAGAGTAGGTCGCGGTGTTGGTTCCGGTAAAGGAGGCACATCAACACGTGGACATAAAGGTGCAAAGTCTCGTTCCGGTTATTCTCGTAAGATTGGTTTTGAAGGCGGACAAATGCCGTTGCAACGTCGTTTGCCGAAATTCGGTTTCAAAAACATCAATCGCGTTGAATACAAAGCAATCAATTTAGATTTGCTTCAGGCTCTGGCTGAAGAAAAGAAACTCACCAAAATTGATGTTGCCGGAATGATAGATGCAGGAATCATCAAAAAGAACCAGTTAGTAAAAATTTTAGGCAATGGTGCCTTGACTGTAAAATTAGAAGTAGAAGCACATGCGTTTTCTAAATCGGCTGAAGCAGCCATTACTGCTGCCGGCGGAAACGCAATAAAACTGTAATGCAATGAAATTTATAGAGACTTTAAAAAATATCTGGAAGATCGAAGATTTGCGCTCTCGATTACTGACAACGATTTTGTTCATCTTAATCTATCGTTTCGGGTCGTTCATCGTCCTTCCAGGTATTAATCCTGAGGCTCTTACCGCTTTAAAAGAACAAACAAGCGGAGGATTGCTCTCTTTGTTGGATATGTTCTCGGGAGGTGCGTTTTCTAATGCATCTATCTTTGCATTAGGTATTATGCCTTATATTTCGGCTTCAATTGTTATTCAATTGTTAACTATTGCTATTCCTTATTTCCAAAAAATGCAGAGAGAAGGTGAGAGCGGACGCCGTAAGATGAATCAACTGACTCGTTATCTGACGGTGGCTATCTTATTACTCCAAGGTCCTTCGTATTTGGTGAACTTAAATGTTCAAATGAGTCAAATCGGGGCATCGTTCCCTGCAGGATTTTGGTTTGCATTTTCTTCGACCATTATTTTGTGCGCCGGTTCCATGTTTGTTATGTGGCTTGGCGAACGTATGACGGATAAAGGCATTGGCAATGGTATTTCCATGCTGATTATGATTGGTATTATTGCACGCTTTCCAAGTGCTATCATTCAAGAGTTTATTTCTCGTTTGACCGATGCGGGTGGCGGTTTGGTAATGTTCCTTGCCGAATTGGTGGTGTTACTGTTAGTTATTGCCGCCAGTATTTTGTTGGTACAAGGAACTCGCAGAATACCTGTACAATATGCAAAACGCGTTGTTGGAAACAAACAGTACGGTGGAGTTAGACAGTTCCTTCCATTGAAAGTGAATGCAGCCGGTGTAATGCCTATCATTTTTGCGCAAGCCATTATGATGGTGCCTATTATGTTAGCCGGATTTAATGCCGAAGGCGTTAATAACTTTATGCGCGTATTTATGGACAATACCGGTTTTTGGTATAATTTTGTATTCGCAATTTTAATCATTGCATTTACCTATTTTTATACGGCTATTACCATTAATCCAACGCAGATAGCGGAAGATATGAAACGTAACAACGGTTTCATACCGGGCATTAAACCGGGGAAGAAAACAGCGGAATACATTGACGAAATCATGTCGCGCATCACATTGCCCGGCTCTTTCTTCTTGGCTTTTGTGGCTATTATGCCGTCGTTTGCAAGTATATTTGGAATAACGAGCGGTTTTGCACAATTTTACGGTGGAACTTCTTTGCTTATTTTGGTAGGTGTTGTCCTCGATACTTTGCAGCAAATTGAAAGCCATTTGCTGATGAGGCATTATGATGGTTTGTTGAAATCAGGGCGTATTAAAGGACGCACGGGCGCTGTTGCAGCGTATTGATAATACATGATATATCTAAAAACCGCAGAGGAAATAGAATTATTGCGCGAGAGCTGCTTGCTGGTAAGCAAAACCTTAGCCGAGTTGGCTAAATTGGTAAAACCGGGGGTATCGACAGCGCAACTGAATAAAGTGGCCGAAGAGTTTATTCTTGACAATGGAGCAACGGCACCATGTAAAGGCTATTGCGGTTATCCGGCAGCCATTTGTACTTCCGTAAATGATGAAATAGTACATGGCATACCGTCGGAAAAACAAATTTTGAAAGATGGCGACATCATTTCAATTGATCTTTGCACTTTGAAAAATGGTTTTGTTGGCGATTCGGCTTACACGTTTTGTGTGGGTGATGTTGCCCCCGAAATCCGCCAATTGCTGAAGACTACTAAGGAATCCCTTTTTAAGGGAATAGAACAAGCGGTTGAAGGTAACCGTGTCGGAGATGTGAGCAATGCAATACAAAGTTATTGCGAAGCTGCCGGATACGGTGTGGTTCGTGAAATGATCGGACACGGCATCGGGCGCAATATGCACGAAGCTCCCGAAGTCCCGAATTACGGACGTCGCGGAACAGGAACTCTTTTGCGTACGGGAATGACCATCTGTATAGAACCGATGATAACATTGGGCAACAGAGCGTTGCGTTTCGATAGTGACGGATGGACAACACGGACAGTTGACGGTAAATTCGCTGCACATTTTGAGCATGCGGTAGCCATTCGCAAAGGCAAAGCAGATATCCTCTCGGATTTTGGTATAATAGAAAATGTATTGAAAAACTTGAATTAATTTATGGCAAAACAAGCTGCAATAGAACAAGATGGAACGATAGTTGAAGCACTATCGAATGCCATGTTTCGTGTAGAATTGGAGAATGGACACGAGATTACCGCACATATTTCGGGTAAAATGCGGATGCACTATATTCGTATTTTGCCGGGCGATAAGGTAAAGGTAGAAATGTCTCCGTACGACTTAACGAAAGGTCGTATATCGTTTCGATATAAATAAAATTTCATAAAATTTATTCACATGAAAGTAAGAACATCAGTTAAAAAGCGCAACGACGATTGCAAAATCGTTCGTAGAAAAGGACGCTTGTATGTTATTAACAAAAAAAATCCGAAGATGAAACAACGTCAAGGATAATTTTAAAAAACAGTTTATGGCTATAAGAATTGTAGGAGTAGATTTGCCCCAGAACAAACGTGGGGAAGTTGGATTGACTTATATCTACGGAATAGGTCGCAGTAGCGCACGCAAAATTTTAGCTGAAGCCAATGTCGATTTTGACACAAAAGTTCAGGATTGGACGGACGATCAGGCTGCTAAAATTCGTGAAATTATCGGAGCAGGTTACAAAGTAGAAGGTGAACTTCGTTCCGAAGTGCAATTGAACATCAAGCGATTGATGGACATTGGTTGTTACAGAGGCATTCGTCATCGTATTGGTTTGCCCCTTCGTGGTCAAAGCACTAAGAACAATGCCCGTACGCGTAAGGGTAAGAAGAAAACAGTTGCAAACAAGAAAAAAGCAACTAAATAACAATTAACTGTTTAAACAAAAGTTGATATGGCAAAAAAACCAGTAACAACCAAAAAAAGGGTAGTTAAAGTAGATGGAGTCGGACAATTGCATGTTCACTCATCTTTCAATAATATTATTGTAACTATTGCAAACGGCGACGGTCAAGTTATCTCTTGGTCATCTGCCGGAAAAATGGGATTCCGCGGTTCTAAAAAGAACACGCCGTATGCTGCGCAAATGGCAGCACAAGATTGTGCTAAAGTAGCTTTCGATCTTGGTTTGAGAAAAGTTAAAGCGTATGTGAAAGGACCCGGTAACGGACGTGAATCCGCTATCAGAACCGTACATGGAAAAGGCATAGAGATAACTGAGATTGTTGATGTTACGCCACTGCCTCACAATGGATGTCGTCCGGCAAAACGCAGAAGAGTATAATAACGTAAAAATTATAGAAAAATGGCAAGATATATTGGACCAAAATCAAAGATTGCGCGTAAATTCGGTGAACCGATATTCGGACCGGACAAAGTTCTGGCTAAAAAGAATTATCCTCCAGGACAACACGGAAATACCCGCAGACGTAAAACATCGGAGTACGGTGTTCAATTGAAAGAAAAACAGAAAGCGAAATATACTTACGGAGTGTTGGAAAAACAGTTTCGTAACTTATTTGAAAAAGCTCAAACGAAAAAAGGTATTACGGGTGTTATATTATTGCAACTGTTGGAATGTCGTTTAGACAACATCGTTTATCGCTTGGGTTTAGCTCGTACACGTGCAGCAGCTCGCCAATTGGTTTTGCATAAACACATTTTGGTAGACGGCGAAGTCGTTAACATTCCTTCTTATTCGTTAAAGCAAGGTCAAGTAGTGGGTGTCCGCGAAAAAGATAAATCGATGATAGTCATCGCCGATGCTTTAAGCGGTTTTAACCACAGCAAATATCCTTGGTTAGAGTGGGATGAAGTTTCCAAGTCCGGAAAACTTCTTCATATTCCCGAAAGAGAGGATATTCCTGAAAATATCAAGGAGCAATTGATTGTCGAATTGTATTCTAAAAATTAAGATTATGGCTATATTAGCATTCCAGAAACCAGAAAAGGTCATTTTGTTAGAGGCGAACGATTTTTATGGTAAATTTGAATTCCGCCCCTTGGAACCCGGTTTTGGTATTACCGTCGGTAATGCATTACGCCGTATTCTTTTATCATCGCTCGAAGGCTTTGCCATCACATCGTTGAAAATAGAAGGTGTCGATCACGAATTTGCTACCATTCCGGGTGTTATTGATGATGTTACGAACATTATCCTAAACTTGAAACAAGTGCGCTTGAAACAACTTGTAGAAGATACGGAAGAAGAAAAAGTGCTCATTTCTGTTGCGAAAAAAACGGTATTTACTGCCGGTGATATAGGACAGAAAATGAACGGTTTTGAAGTGCTCAATCCTGAATTGGTCATTTGCAGAATGGACGAATCTACTTCTTTTACGATGGAATTGACCATCAATAAAGGAAGAGGTTATGTTCCTGCTGACGAAAATCCGTTTGTAAACGCATCAATTGGTTTGATACCCATTGATGCGATATTTACCCCAATTCGTAACGTTCAATACAGCGTGGATAACTTCAGGGTAGAGCAAAAGACGGACTACGAAAAATTGACCATTGAGATTGATACCGATGGTTCTATCCATCCGAAAGATGCGTTGAAAGAGGCTGCACGTATTTTAATTTATCACTTTATGCTTTTCTCCGACGAAAAGATTGTTCTTGACGAAGATAAGGAAAAAGGTGCCGATGAATTTAACGAAGAGGTTCTACGTATGCGCCAATTGCTAAAGAGCAAATTAGTGGACATCAATTTGTCTGTAAGAGCTTTGAACTGCTTGAAGGCAGCAAATATTGAAACATTGGGCGATTTGTGTGCAACTCAACGTTCGGAATTGTTGAAATTTAGAAATTTCGGTAAAAAATCGCTTAGCGAACTGGAAGAAAAATTGACAAATTTGAACTTGACGTTCGGAATGGATCTCTCTAAGTATAAATTAGATAAAGAATAACAGAAAATGAGACACAATAAAAAATTTAATCATCTTAGTCGCACGGCGTCACATCGTAACGCTATGTTGTCGAATATGGCTTGCTCGTTGATTAAACACAAACGAATTTCAACGACTACAGCCAAAGCAAAAGCTCTGAAAATGTATGTAGAGCCTATTCTTACTAAATCTAAAACGGACTCTACTCATTCGCGTCGTGTGGTTTTCAGTATGTTACGCAACAAAGAAGCTGTAACGGAATTGTTTCGCGACATTGCTGTAAAAATTGCCAATCGCCCGGGAGGTTATACACGTATTTTGCGTACGGGTACACGTTTAGGAGATGCTGCTGAAATGTGTATTATTGAATTGGTAGATTACAATGAAAACATGCTGAAAGAAAAAGAAGCTAAAAAATCTACACGCACACGTCGCAGTAGAAAAACGGCAGCACCAACGGCTGAACAACCTGTTGAAGAAGTTCAAGTGGCAGAAGCACCTGTTGAAGAAGCTCCTAAGGCAACAGAACAACCTGCCGAAGAAACTCCTAAGGCGGCTGATGAAGAAGCTAAAGCTGAATAATTATTCATTTTATAATTCAAAAAAAACCGTCTAGTTTAGGCGGTTTTTTTGTAATCTTAAACTATTCAAAACTATGAGTAAGAAAAAAGTTATCGTTGCATTTGTGTTTTTGTGCATTGCGGTGGTATTTTTGCTGATAGAAATACCAAAGCGTAAACAGTATGTCGAAGAGCAAGGGCTTGTTTTTGGTACCATTTATCATATTACGTATGAAAATGTCGATGGAAAATCGTTGCAATTGAAAATAGATTCGTTATTGCGCGAAGTGGATGCATCGCTTTCGATGTTTAACCCCCAGTCGGTTATAGCGCGCATCAACCGTAATGATTCGTTGGTAGTACTCGATACGTTTTTTACGATGGTGTACACAAAGGCTTTGGAGGTTTCAGAAGCAAGCGAAGGAGCTTTCGACATCACGGTGGCACCATTGGTCAATGTGTGGGGTTTCGGCTCTGAAAAACAACAAGAAGTGTCTCAAAATGTTATTGATAGTCTCCTTCCGTTTATAGGATATACTAAAATAAAATTGGAAGATGGTAAAATAGTGAAGGACGATTCGCTAATAATGTTGGATGCGAGTGCCATAGCCAAAGGCTTTGCCTGTGATGTGGTAGCGAAATACTTCGACCGATGCGGCATTGATAATTATATGGTAGAGATAGGTGGTGAAGTGGCTCTGAAAGGTGTCAATTCTGCCGGAAAGGCGTGGCGCGTGGGCATCAATAAACCTATGGACGATTCTACTCAAGTGAAAAATGAAATTCAGGAGGTGGTAGAAATAAAAAGTGGTGGCATGGCAACTTCGGGCAATTATAGGAATTTTTACATGAAGGACGGTAAAAAGTATGCGCATATAATTAATCCTAAAACAGGTTTTCCTGTAAATCACAACTTGTTGAGTGCCACAATAATAGCAGAAGATTGTATGACTGCTGACGCATTTGCTACGGCTTGTATGGTGTTAGGATTGGAAGGCAGTTTGCGTTTGTGCGAAACACATCCCAACTTGGCTGGATTTTTTATTTACGACGATAATGGAGTTTATAAAACTGCGTTTAGCGCAAATTTCCAACGCTATTTGATAAAAAAATAATCCGGAATTTCCGGATTATTTTTTTGTTGTTGCTTTTCGTGGACTGCGTTTGCCCGATGTTTTTTGTGTTTTAATTTTTTCGCAGTCGCCAATTATTTGCAAACATTCTTCGACCGACAAATCGGCCGGTGTTTTGCCTTTTGGTATTTTGTAATTTTTCCCGTTGTGAGCTATGTAAGCCCCGAACTGTCCGTTTAAAATGAAAATATCTTCGGCAGGGAAACTTTTAATTTGACGGTTAGCGTCGGCGGTGCGTTTGTCTTTTATTAATTGTATGGCTTTTTCAAGAGTCATCTCTAACGGGTCTTCATCTTTAGGTAGCGATACAAATACTTTCCCATGGCGGACATAAGGTCCAAAACGCCCAACGGCAACAGTCATTATTTCGTTTTCAAATTCTCCCAAGTCCATTGGCAGTTTAAACAAATCCAACGCTTCCTCTAGAGTAATTGTTTCCAATGTTTGGTTGCTGCGTAGCGATGCAAAACGTGGTTTTTCTTCGGATGATTTTTCGCCGATTTGCGCTATAGCTCCAAAACGACCGATTTTTACAAATACGGGTTTTCCTGATTTCGGGTCAATGCCCAATTGGCGTTCACCTGTTTTTTTTCCTGTGTTTTCCAAAGCTTCGGTTACGTTGGGATGGAATTTTTTGTAGAATTGGTCAATGCTTTTTGTCCATTCAATTTTTCCTTCGGCAATTTCGTCGAAATCCGTTTCTACTTTAGCGGTAAAATTGTAGTCCATGATATCGGGGAAATGCTCAATAAGGAAGTCGTTGACAACGAATCCGATGCTAGTAGGTGAAAGTTTTCCTTTATCCACTGTCGCTTTATCTTCTTTTCTTACTTCTTTTATTTTCCCATTTTTCAAGGTAAGAAGGTCGTACGCTGTCGGCGGATTTTCAATCTCTTTTTTGTCTACATATTCCCTGTTGAGAATAGTGGATATGGTTGGTGCATAGGTAGAAGGACGACCAATGCCCAATTCTTCCAATTTGCGTACCAACGATGCTTCTGTATAGCGTGGCGGATGCTGTGTAAACCGCTCTTGCGCTTCGGCGATAAGTAGTTCCAGAGGCTGACCGACAGATAGTTTTGGAAGCATCTCTTTTGATTTTTGCTCTTGTTCGTCGTCAGTCGATTCTAAATAGACTTTTAAAAAACCGTCGAATTTGATAGTTTCGCCTGTAGAAATAAATTTTTCGGTGCAATCACTTATTTTTATAGAAATAACGGTCTTTTCTAATTCAGCGTCACTCATTTGCGATGCAATGGTGCGTTTCCAAATCAGCTCGTATAGTTTCTTTTCCTGTTGAGAGCCTTCTATGGTGTGTTGATTGATGTCAGTTGGGCGAATGGCTTCGTGTGCTTCTTGAGCACCTTTCGATTTGGTGTGGTATTGACGGAAAGTGTGGTATTTTTCGCCGGCAATGGTTATGATTTCCTGTTTTGCAGTACTTAATGCCAAATCTGAAAGGTTTACGGAGTCAGTACGCATATAAGTTATTTTACCGGCTTCATACAGTTTTTGGGCAATGCGCATGGTCAATCCTACGGGGAAACTGAATTTGCGTGCAGCTTCTTGCTGTAAGGTAGATGTAGTAAAAGGCGGTGCCGGTTTTTGCTTGGTCGGTTTCGTTTCTATTTGTTCAACAACAAAGTCAGTGCCGTTGCATTTTTCTAAAAATGCGCGTGCCTCCTCTTTAGTTGCAAAGCGTTTGTTGAGTTCCGACTTGAGTTCCACGTTTTTACCGGTAGTGTCGGTAACGTTGAATAGAGCTGTAACGCGATAGCTTGCTTCCGTTTTGAAGTTGTTGATTTCGCGCTCACGTTCCACTACCAATCTAACGGTAACAGATTGTACACGTCCGGCTGAAAGTGCCGGTTTTATTTTTTTCCAAAGTATGGGTGATAGTTCAAATCCAACAATTCTGTCGAGAACGCGTCGTGCTTGCTGGGCATTAACCAAATTAAGGTTGATAGTACGCGGGTTCTCAATAGCTTTTTGGATAGCCGTTTTGGTGATTTCGTGAAAAACGATGCGTCGGGTTTTTGCTTCATTAAGTCCGAGCACTTCGTACAAGTGCCATGCAATGGCTTCTCCTTCGCGGTCTTCATCAGTTGCCAACCATACGACATCAGCTTTGTTAGAGGCTTTTTTCAGATTAGCGACTAATTCTTTTTTTTCGGCGGGAACTTCGTACAATGGTTTGTAGTTGTTGTCTAAATCAATGCTGAAGTCTTTTTCTTTTAAATCGCGTATATGTCCCTTACTCGACAGCACAGTATAGCCTTCTCCCAGAAAACGTTCTATTGTTTTTGCTTTAGCAGGTGATTCAACAATCACAAGTTTCTTTTGCATATCAATCTTTGTTTATTTTTTTTGCAAAGGAACAAAAAATATTGCGTTTCTACCAATTTTTTGCCAATTATTTTCTTTTTTTGTGCTGTTTACAAAAAGGTAATGACAAAAAAAGACTGCTCAAAGCAGTCTTTTTTAAAATAAAATCATTATTAATTTATAAATTGGTTTTAATGCAGTCTGATTGAGATTTATTTACTCTCATGGTGCTGTATCTAACACCTTCCGGAACGAGTGGTTTAACTGCAGTATCCAGATTGTTTTTTGTTGTCCATACATAAGTCACTATAGTTGTGCCATCCTTTTTGTATGTAACTTTGTAGCAATAATTTGTGTCTCCACAAGAAGTTAGACCAAGCAACATGCATGCTACTGCACCAAAGATTAATTTTTTCATAATAATAAATGAAGGATCTTGGTTATAAATCGTCATTGGTAAATAGACCCATAAAATTACCTCAGACCATGTTAATTATTAATTACAAAGTTACGTTTAATATGCAAATATTCAGTATTTACGATGTTAAATATTGTTAAAGTTTAAATTATTACTGTTTGAAAGATTTTAAATATAAATAGTAAATATTAGTTAGTAAAATGGCAAATTTTATTAAAAAATGAAAAGGTTATAAAAAAAGAGAAAAATGCACAAATTGACACATTGCCCTCTTTTTTACCTTTACTGTAGGTTAAAAATGTCGTTTTTTTTCCAATTATTGTTTGGGCGACATAACCACTTCTACCACGTTGCCTTGTTCTACCAATTTGGTGAGTGTGGCTTTTATGCTTTCGCTACTGATAGCCGTTACTGCGGCTTTGTAATCGTTGTAATAGTCAATGTTGTTAATATAGAAATTATAGAGCGCAGTGTTTTGCCACCAATTATTTTTTTCAATATCTTCGGCAAAATCTTTTAGCATGCTCTCTTTTACTTTAATCAAATCATCCATGCGTGGTCCGTCTTTTACTATTTCCGCAACTTCTTGATGAATGATTTCCATCAATTTAGTTTGTTTTTCGGGGTCAGTATCGAATTGCATCAGCAGAGTGGCTTGTTCTGTAGGTTTATCACTTACAAAGCCTGCAACGCCTACGCCGTAACTGCCGCCTTCACGTTCGCGGATGCTTTCCAAATAGCGAATGTCCAAAATTCGACCAATAGCGTCCATATTCAATTTGTTGGTCAAATTGTACTTCATTTCGCCGGTGTAGGCTATGCGATTCGATGCCGTGTGTGTTTGCATTTCACGTTCAAAATAGTTGAGCACTTTCCCTTTGGGTGTACGCACGCCGTGGTCAATAAAGTTTTCGTGAACTTTCTTCGATTTCAAACCGCCAATCCATGTGCAAATCAATTTTTTAGTAGCCGGATCGTTAGGGTCAATGTTGCCTACCAGCATAAAGGTAAAATCGGCAGGTGTGGCAAAACGTTCTTTGTAGATGGTCAATGCTTTGTCTGCATCTACTTTGGTCAGCATATCAATATTAAGTAATATGGTACGCGGATGATGATTTGACATCGTCATTTGTATGCTGTCGCCAAAAATTGCTTTTGGATTGCTTTCTTTGTTTGCCAGTACAGTTTTATATATATTCATTTGTGCCTGTATAGCTTCGTCGTCTTTGCGTGGAGCGGTAAAGTAGAGGTAAACCAATTGTAGCATGGTTTCAAAGTCTTTTACCGACGAGTTGCCGTTGAGTTCTTCACTAAACGAATTGATTTCAGGTGCAACACTTACATTTTTTCCGGCGAGGTATTTTTCCAGTTCAATAGCCGTAAAATTGCCAATACCACTGCTCGTAATGAGATGGACAGCAAACATAGCCGACAGCAGGTCGTTCGTTTTTTCTATTTTGGAAAGTCCGCCACGACTGAATCCGGTGAGCAAAATTTCATCTTTTTTAAACGTGGTCGGTTTAATGATTACTTTCACGCCATTGCTCAATGTCCATTCGGTTGTTCCAAGAGATTTATTGGTAGTGGCGACTTTTATTTTGCCGCGTTTTGGAGTTTTTGTTACCAATTTTTTGTCGATTGTTTCCTCTTTCGGAGCTGTCAGTTCCATTGCTTTCACGTCAGCGAGTTGTGCCAATGCCTCTTCTTTGGTAGGCAATTTTACCGTTTCTTTTTCCGGTGCCGTAAAGCTGATAATTAAATTATTATCAATAACATAGTTTTGTGCCAGACGATTGAGTAATTCTATATTTATTTGTGGCAGCATAACCTGTAGCATTTGAAACTCCCATTCAATGCCCGGCGTACACGTTTTGTCCAAATAATGACGAATGTAGTCGCGTGTTAAGTCAATATTCCGTTGATTGTTGCGTTCGTTGTAATCGGTTTCGTACTCTGTGAGCATTTCTGCTTTAGCGCGCTCCAATTCGGAATTGGTGAACCCAAAGCGTTTTACCTTTTCGGCTTCAATGAGCAAGTCGGTCAAGGCTTGTTTTTCGTGCCCTTCTTTTGGTACGGCAATGAGTTGGAAAGCATCTTTAGCTTTTACCAATTCGCCGTAGAAACCGTATGCGCCCACAAACGATGCATCGGGTTTTTGAGTAATTTCCGAAAATCTGTAATTTAAAATCCTAGAAACAATATCGTTAAGCACATCTTGTGTGTAAGCTGTCATGGTTAGTTGCAGTGAATCCGGCAAAACATTATGCTTGTATTCCAGTTCGATACGTGTAAACTGCGCTTCTTTGTCGGTAGCAATAGCCACTATCGGCTCTTGATTGTCGGGAATGTCGTATATGGGGCGTTCACCTCTGTTAGCGCGTGCCGGCACGTCTGCCCATAGTTGCTTAATTTTAGCTTCAATACTATCCACATTAATATCGCCAACAACGACAATAGCCTGCAAATCGGGACCGTACCATTTTTTGTAGTAATCACGTAGGGCATCGTACGAAAAATTGTTGATAACGGCAGTGTCGCCAATAACGTCTCGTTTGGCATATTGCGAACCGGCATATTTGAGTTTGTTAGATTCTTTCCACAAACGGCGATTGGCATTGGCTCCGGTGCGCCATTCTTCCCTGATTACTCCACGTTCAGCGTCAATTTCATCATCTTCGAGTAGCAAACCGCACGACCAATCGCGCATAACCAACAAAGCACTATCGATAATGCCCGGGCGGATAGTAGGTACATCCGATAGACGATAAACCGTTTCGTCCAACGAAGTGTAGGCATTGATATTACCTCCGAAATTAACGCCAATGGATTCAAAATAGTTAATAATTCCTTTCCCGGGGAAATGTTGTGTGCCATTGAAAGCCATATGTTCTAAAAAGTGGGCAAGACCGTTTTGGTTGTCTTCTTCAAGAATGGCACCGACACCTTGCGCAATGTGGAACTCAGCGCGTTCTTTCGGTTCTTCGTTGTGGCGTATGTAATACGTCAATCCGTTTTCCAATACGCCCATGCGTACGTTCGGGTCAAGTGGCAGGGGGTGTGTGGTTTGAGCAAATGCGCCCATGATGACTGTCATACATAATGCTATGGCAGTTGAAATTGATTTTCTCATAACTCTGATAATTTAAACTAATGAATATTCGTTTTTCGACTACAAAGTAACGCATTATTTTTTGAATAACAAAATATTTTTATCGTTTTTCGATAAAAAAACAAAAAAAATAGTTTGATTTTTTTGTTGATGTGCTTTGTATGGTTGTATCGGTTGCTGTTTTCCGACAAAGGTTTTGGAAGAAAAAAGTGCTGCTATTTTTGTATTTCGCCAAAAAGCAGTATCTTTGCATCGGGTAAGTCCTATACGACCAGCTCCCTTTGAACTCCCCCAGGGCTTGACCGCAGCAAGGGTAGAAGGTTGTAGCGGTGCGATATAGTCAGCTTACCCTTTTTTTATGACGTTGTGTAACCTTGTGTTGCCGACGTTTTCTTTTTTTTAAAAGAGAAAAAAGCGAATTTATTCTTGTAAATACCTAAAAATTAGCAAAACAGATAATAAATGTAATTTTTTTTGCTCGTAAATCTGTTTTCTATTTAAAAAAAATGTATCTTTACCCGTCTAATTTTTATTCAAAAATTTTAGTTATGAATCAACAACCGGATTTGATCGAATTTGATGATGACGAAGCCATTAAATTCATTCTCAATCGTTTGCCTAAATCAATCTTGCCGCATGTTACTGACGACGATGTACAGTATGTTCTTGATTTGATTTGCGATTTTTACGAAAAAAACAATCTGATGGAGGATGAAGAGGTCGCAGAAACGACAATTGCCGAAGACGACATGTTTAATTACATCTATGGCATTATGAAAAAAGAGAATGTCGTAGAAATGTCCGAAAATGATTTGCGCTTAATACTTGAGGGTGAATACGAATACGGAAAAAGTATCGGAATTTACTCTGAAGAAGATTGATTGTTTAGCTTACATTAATTAATAAACCGTTTCTCTGTGTGGCAGTTTCCGCATGGAGATTTGGTTGTTATAGATATGGCAAAAGTTAGATTTTACATAATTTACGCTTTTTTATGGACAATAGCGTGGTTGCCTTTGTCGGTTTTGTATCTGCTGTCCGATTTTGCTTATCTTATAATATACCGTGTGGTGCGCTACCGTGTAAAGGTAACGCGTGCAAATTTATCTCGTTCGTTTCCCCAAAAAACCACTAAAGAACTGCGTCTTCTCGAACGACGTTTCTACCGTCATTTGTGCGACTATGGTGTAGAAACCATTTGGCTGTTGCATGCTTCAGCGAAAGCGATATCGAAACATATTATTTTCGATAATATCGAATTATTTGACGAAGCTTACAAGCAAAAAAAAGATGTTATCGCTGTTTTTGGTCATTACGGCAATTGGGAATGGGTGAGTTCGCTACCAATTCACACAAATCCTGCTGTTACCATTGAAACGCTTTACCGCCCGCTGAAAAACAAAGATTTCGATAAATTCTTTTTGAATTTACGTTCTCGTTGGGGATGCGTATGTGTGGATAAAAACCGTGTGGTGCGCCATATTTTGCAGAATAAAAAATCTAAAATTCCGTTCGTGCTGGCTTTTATTGCCGACCAAACGCCGTCGGTGAACAATTTGCATTATTGGACAAATTTCTTGAACCAAGATACTCCGTTTTTGACCGGTTGGGAAGCTATTGCGCGCAAAACTGACGACTACGTGGTATTTTTGAACGTGCATCGAAAAAAACGCGGTTATTACCATTGTTACATAGAATTGATAAGTGCTTCACCGGCGCAAACTGCCGAATTTGAACTGACGGAAAAATATGCGCGCTTGATGGAACGGAACATTTTGGAAAATCCGGCATATTGGCTTTGGTCGCATAGGCGCTGGAAACATCAGAGAAAAGAGTAACGCCTTTTTGCATTGGCACGAATATTGATTGAATAAAAATATAAACCATAAAAACAAAAAAAGATGAAACGGACATTTTTAACTCTTGCTTTGGTCGTTGCGGTAGCCGTTGGCTATGCGCAGGAAAAAAATTTTATTGACCAAAATTACATAGAAGTGAATGGTTACGCCGAGAAAAAGGTAATACCAAACGAAATTTATTTGAAAATAGTCCTTAACGAAAAGGATCTTAAAAACAAGCAACTTCCCGAAATAGAGAAAAGCATGATTGACAAGCTGAAATCTATCGGTATAGATGTGAAAAAACAGCTTAAAGTGTGCGATTATACCAGTAATTTCAAAAAATATTGGTTGCTGAAATCGGCAGTGGTGCAGGAAAAAGAGTATCAACTGGTTTTATCCGATGCACAGACCGTAGCTAAAACATTTTTGGGTTTGTCGTCTTTGGGCATTGCCAATGTATCTGTCGAAAAGGTTGACCACAGCGATATGCAAAAGTTGAAAATGGAGACAAAAGCGAGTGCTATGCAGTCGGCTAAGCAAAATGCCACGGTTTTGGCTAATGCCATAGGGCAGGAGGTTGGTCGCGCACTCTATATTTCCGAAGGCTACGAACAGCCTTATCGCCATTCAAATGTGGCATTCGGACTTAAAGCGACCGGTGCGGAAACTGACGAAGTTTATGTTCCCGATATTGAATTTGAGGATATTGAGTTACGTTCAACTGTAATAGTGCGTTTTGAATTGAAATAAAACGATAATGTCGGTTGTTGCAGTAGTCATATTGAATTTTAACGGAGAACAGCTTTTAGCAGATTTATTGCCGAAAGTGATTGCTTTTTCCGATTCAGCCGAAGTGGTCGTAGCTGATAACGCTTCAACCGACGGCTCTATTGAACTTCTGCTACGCCGTTTTCCAACTATTAAGCGAGTGGAGTTGGACAAAAATTACGGTTTTGCCGAAGGCTACAATCGCGCTTTGCGTGAGGTAGAAGCGGATTATTTCGTATTGCTCAATTCCGATGTGGAAGTAACCGAAAATTGGCTTCGACCATTGCTCGCATACATGGAAGCACATCCCAAAACGGCGGCTTGCCAACCGAAGCTGAGAAGTTATGCTCAACGTGAGTATTTTGAATATGCGGGTGCGTGTGGCGGATTTATCGATAGTTTGGGCTATCCGTTTTGCAGAGGTCGAATTTTGAATACTTTGGAAAAGGATGAAGGTCAGTTTGATTCAGTAGCCGAAATTTTTTGGGCAACGGGAGCTTGTTTATTTATTCGTTCTGCCGATTTTTGGGCAGCGGGCGGTTTGGATGCGCGTTTTTTTGCCCACATGGAGGAAATTGATTTGTGTTGGCGGTTGAAATCGCGCGGAAAATCCATTGTGTGCGTACCGCAAAGCGTGGTGTACCACATCGGTGCAAAAACGCTGAGTGCCGAAAGTCCGTTCAAGACATTTTTGAATTTTCGGAACAATTTGCTGATGATTTATAAAAATATGCCATTGAAACGGCTCTGGTGGGTGTTGCCTGTGCGCTGTCTGCTGGATATAATGGCTGCGTTGCACTTATTGGTACAGAGGAGACCGAACAATGCGGCAAATGTGTTGAAGGCGTGGGTGCAATTTTTAAAACAGAAGCGCAATTTTCGTCCTGAAAGAGCAGAAAATTTAGCTCTTACTACAACACAAACTCCCGTGGGTCTGCTGCGGAAAAGCATTTTGGTGGAATACTATTTTAAAGCGCATAAAACTTTTGCGTCAATAGGGTCATAGAGATAAAAAAATACAAAAAATAGATAAAGAGCGAACAATTTTGTATAACTTTGCACATTAGATAATTTTTTAAATAATTCAATTAAAATCTATAGTTATGAAAAAATTAATTTCATTTGTATTTGCCTTAACAGTTGTTATGGTGGCTGTGGGACAAGAAAAGAAAGTTGTGGAAGTGGACAACCAAACGTTTGATTTCGGTACGGTAAATGAAGAAGTAGGCAAAATCAGTCATGTTTTTAATTTTAAAAATATCGGTGTAACGCCTCTATCGCTGAAAAGCGTAAAAGCTTCTTGCGGTTGTACAACTCCCGAGTGGAGTAAAGAGCCGGTTGCTCCCAACGATACAGCTACCGTTCGTGTTACTTACACTACCACAGGACGTCCGAATGCTTTTTATAAAAGCGTTACAGTCGTATTTACAGACGGAACGGCTGATTATACGGAAGTTGTTTTCATAAAGGGCTCGGTTACGCCAAAGGGCACTACAGAAGCTCCACAAGCAAAGGAAAATTAAATGATTGACAGACGCTTAGTTTTTTTTTTAGCTTTTTTCGCAGTTGTCGTTAGTTTGTCGGCGCAAGAAAAAAGGAGCGTCTCTTTTGTTCAAAATACACACGACTTCGGCATTATTCGTGAAGAAGATGGCGAAGTTTTGTGTGTTTTTCGGTTTATAAACGAAGGTACGGAAGCCATAAGCATAAAAAAAATTACAGCTTCGTGCGGATGTACGTCGCCGACATGGAGCACCGATGCCATAGCACCATCGCAACAAGGCGAGTTTACTTTGGGATTTGACCCTACAGAGCGTTATGGTCTGTTTCATCAGGGTGCGACTGTTTTTTTCTCGGCTTTGTCGGGCGATTTTACAGAGTCGGTGTCCATAAAGGGCATGGTGGCGTTTCCTGAAAAAAGCCTTGAAGAGCAGTATCCTTACTCTTTTGGAGACGGTTTGTTGCTGAAGAATAGGTTTTTGATAGTGGGCGACATCTACAAAGGCGAAGAAAAGGTGCGAACAATAGAAATGTTTAACAACGGCGCCTCTTCGGTAACTGTTGCGGGATATAATTTGCCGAAATACCTTAAAGTGGAATCGTTTCCGCAAGTGGTGTCCCCGCAGGAAAAAGCTGTTTTGAACATCACAATTATGTCGGAAAAAATGCCGATGTGGGGTTACGTTGCCGATAGTGTGCGTTTGTTGGTAAATGGTCGTAAATCGGCAGATGTAGTCGATTTGAAGGCTGACATTAAAGAAGATTTTAGCCGTTTGACCATGCAGGAAAAGGTGGAAGCACCTGTAATTTCGCTTTCGGTTAAAGTGCTCGATTTGGGTGAATTAAAAATCGGAAAGCAAGCTAAAGCTTTTGTTGAATTGAAAAATAATGGTATCAAACCTTTGATTATTAGACGAATAGTTTCAGAAAATCCTTATTTGACCGTTACTGCGCCGTCTCAATCGTTGAAAGGCGGTAAACGTGCGCGATTGACGGTGGCGGTAGATGCCACGCAACTGCATCCGTTCGATTTTCGAAAACGCGTTCAAATTATTTCAAACGACCCTGTAAATTCGGTTATTAACTTATATATCAATTGGAAAACAGTAAAATGACAATGGCTAACGATGGACATCACATAGAAAACGATGAGCGTTTCCTCGGATTAAATGTTAATGCGGGCGTGCCGCAACCGCCTATGCTTAATCCGTATGCCAAAGTGCGCAAACGGCGACCCGAATATACGGTCGATGGTTATGTGGAAGAGATAGTGAAAGGCAACCGCACGGTGTTAAGTCAAGCGGTAACGCTTATAGAGAGCAACAAACCGGAACATCAGGAAAAAGCGCAACAGATTATTGAAAAATGTTTGCCTTATGCCGGAAAATCGGTGCGTTTAGGTATTACAGGCGTGCCCGGAGCGGGAAAAAGTACATTTATCGACTCGTTGGGTGCGCATGTTCTCGGTCAAGGCAAAAAATTGGCGGTATTGGCTATCGACCCGAGTAGTGAATTGACAAAAGGCAGTATTTTGGGCGACAAAACGCGCATGGAACGTATTTCGGTAGCCGAAAATGCTTTTGTACGTCCGTCTCCTTCGGCAGGTTCGCTTGGCGGTGTGGCACGCAAAACGCGCGAAACCATTGTGTTGTGTGAGGCAGCCGGTTTTAACACTATTTTTGTAGAAACGGTCGGCGTGGGACAATCGGAAACGGCGGTGCACAGCATGGTCGATTTTTTTCTACTCATACAGTTGGCAGGCACGGGCGACGAATTGCAAGGTATTAAGCGTGGCATTATGGAAATGGCAGACGGTATTGCCATTAACAAATGCGACGGCAATAATGTGGAAAAATCCAAAATGGCACGGGCACAGTTTCAAAATGCACTGCATCTGTTTCCCGAACCGTCGTCGGGGTGGTCGCCCAAGGTGCTTACCTGTTCGGCAATTGAAGATAGCGGCATCACTGAAATTTGGAACATGATAGAAGAGTATATGAATTTTACTGCGGCAAACGGTTTTACGGAAACAAAACGGAACCATCAGGCAAAATATTGGATGTACGAAAGCATCAACGAATATCTGAAAAATAATTTTTACCGCAACAAAACGATAAAGAGTTTGCTGTTGATGTACGAAAATCAAATTCTGAACAACGAAATAACGTCGTTTGTGGCTGCAAAAAAACTTTTAGACACCTACTTTAAACTAAATAGGTAAGTTCGATAAAAGCAAAATTAAATATGTTTAAGCGTTTAGTGTGTAATGTTGAATGTTTAATCGTTTAACTGTTTAATGTCCAGGGACTAACGGCTTTAAGTCCGTTCGTCCCATTGATGAAAATAACGCAACAAACCGTTTAGAACGTTTGGTTGCAATTTGTAAATAACTTCCCTTTCAGGGGTTAGGGGATTAATTAAGGGGCAAATCGCTCCTTGTTTTTTTGCAATTAAACTTAAATATTGTTAATGGGGGGGGGTATTTGTGAAATTTATAAAAAAAGATAATTACCTTTACAGTCAAAATGTTTATTGTTTAATCATTTTCCTTTTTATGAGATTGAGGGTAAGTAAATTAGTAAATGAAAATAAGGGGCGAATAATCATTCGCTCCTTATTTTTGTAATAGTGTGAAAAAAAAATAGTAATTTTGAAGCCTAATTAATATAGTGTTTTAAAACTTATATTGAACTTACGTTAAAATGGGAAATAAAATAAGAGTTGCTATTGTTGGTTATGGCAATATTGGAAAACAGGTATTGGAAACGGTACTTTGTACGCCCGATTTTGAGTTGGCGGGATTGGTGAGGCGCAGTATCGCTAATTTGCCGCCGGAATTGCAAGCTGTGAAAGTAGTAACCGACATCAAAGAGTTGGAAAAAGTGGATGTAGCCATTTTATGCTTGCCCACACGCATGGTTTCAATATCGGCAAAAGCTATTCTGGCTTTGGGAATCAATACGATAGATAGTTTTGATATTCACACGAAAATTTGGGATTTAAGGCAGGAACTGGATGTTGAAGCTAAAAAACATCAAGCGGTTGCTATTGTTTCTGCCGGTTGGGACCCGGGAAGCGATTCCGTAATCAGAACTTTGATGCAGGCAATGGCACCGAAAGGCGTTACTTACACCAATTTTGGTCCCGGTATGAGCATGGGGCATACGGTAGCCGCAAAAACCATTGAAGGCGTGAAAGACGCTTTGTCGATGACCATTCCCTTGGGTGAGGGCATACACCGCCGCGAGGTTTACATTGAACTTAAAGATGGTTATAAATTTGATGAAGTAGCTACTGCTATTAAAAACGACAACTATTTTATTAATGATGAAACGCACGTCGAACAAGTGGAGTCGGTGGAGGCACTTAAAAACATGAGACACGGTGTAAAACTTGTACGTAAAGGCGTTTCTGGAAAAACTGAGAATCAACAATTTGAGTTCGATATGAGGATAAACAATCCTGCACTGACAGCACAAATATTGGTGGCTTGTGCGCGTGCTTCGATGAAACAACGCCCCGGAGCTTACACATTGATAGAGATTCCGCCGGTTGATTTATTGGAAGGTGAAAAGGAAAACTTAATTAAAAAACTTGTATAAATGAAAAAAATCATTCTATTGGGTGTGGCTGTGCTGTTGTGCATACCGGCAGTAGAAGCCAAAAAGAAGAAAAAAGTAAAAGTACAGGTTGCGGATACAGTAACCATGACAACTGCTCAAAAGCAGAGCTATGCATTGGGTGCGAATTTGGGCGCAACCGTGTACGACAACTTTGCAAAATCCGGTATTTTTATTGATACCGCTATGTTTACAAACGGATTGGTCGATGCTTTTCACAATGCTGTTAAACTGTCGGAAGAAGAGATGAAATTAGCTTTTGCGCAGATAAACATAATTGCGGAAGAGTATCAAAAAAAGAAAGTAGCAGACGCAAAAGCATTGGCGACCAAATTTTTGGAAGACAATAAAAAGGATTCGTCAGTAATAGAAACGCCATCGGGATTGCAGTACAAAGTACTGAAAATGGGCGAAGGTGC
>DUQS01000098.1 GCA_012837685.1 Bacteroidales bacterium | reverse complement strand
GGTCGGACAAAGAGTCCGTTCCTTTTTGTGTTACATCTGTAGGATGCGGCGCTGTGTGTCCGCTGCCGTGCAAAGATAATATGGCTTTTACTAGTTGTTGTTCGTTTTGGGTAATGTCCAAAAACTTAAAACGCGTGTGCAACAGCGCATCGCTCATCGAATTGCCGTAGAGCAGCACAATGGTGATTTGCGGCATTTGCGCAAAAAAAGCAGCGTGTTCAAAAATAATTTTTGACGAAACGAAAAAATGCACGAAACGTGGTGCATCGGCATCGTGGCGGTTAAAATTCTCCTCAAATTGTTCAAACGTGTCGAAAATGACGGTTTCGGCAAATGGCATCATGCTGTCCAACAGTCCTTTCAGACCAATGGCAGTAAGGTAAGCAGGTTCAATGATGGCAATGCGTTTGGAAGATTTCATCATTGCAAAGATAGGCTTTTTTTATGACTTTGCAGTAAAAAAAGCACATTATGAAATCGGGAAAATCCAAATTTCACAATGTGCAATTTTATCAATTTAACGAACCTTTAAATTTACTTTTTTGTAATAGAGGAAAGACCGCCGGATTTTTGCGACACAAATATCGGATTTCCTTTGTATTTAATATCACTTGTGCCTACGGCTGTAACCCATAGCGAGTCGCTTACTACTATTTCGGCATCGCTGGCACCTGTCGCATTTAGGCGACAAGTGGTAAATTTGCACTTTTCTGCATCAAGGTCGCTGGCGCCGATAAGGTTTATTTCGGCATGGTGAGCATAACCTTTTAAATCTATTGACGAGCCGCCGGCACTTTCTATATGCAATTGTTTTTTTACATTAATGTTGCAATCTGCATCGCTGGCGCCCAATAG
This sequence comes from Bacteroidales bacterium, assembly GCA_012837685.1. Classification (GTDB taxonomy): domain Bacteria; phylum Bacteroidota; class Bacteroidia; order Bacteroidales; family Paludibacteraceae; genus DUQS01. The sequence goes on along the minus strand of DUQS01000098.1, from coordinate 12,530 downwards.
TTTAAGGCTGAGGTTGTCGGTGGTAAATGTAGTAAAACACTCCAATTCACTGGCACCTGTCAGCACCACTTCGTCAATGTCGGAAACATGAATATAAGCATATATGTCGTCCGAAATCCAATCTTTTCCGTCAATGTATATTTTAAGTTGTCCGTTTTCCACTTCAGTTTTTACCTTGTCGGTTATTTCTTCGGGACAGCGCAAACTCACTTCGGTACTGTCGCTTTGTGTGAGATAGGCGGTAATATTTCCCGACAGTTGCAATGAATTGAACTGTGGCACGTTGCGTGTTTCTTCCACCATCATGCCCGAAAAACTGTGGTGTATTTGTCGTTTTATACTCTGTGGAAGTTCGTTGTTTAGGCTAATGCCAATACCGATAACTGTGAGCAATGCTATAATCCATACGATAAACAATGTCCAACCCAACCAATGGCTGCGACGGGTATTATTTGGACGTTTTTGCAATAGACGTATGCTGCCAACTATCAGCCCGATAGCAGGACTAATAAACAAAACCGCTATGCTGCCGAATAGTATTATAGCCGTAGTGTTATTTATGGTGTAGTAAGGGATAAACTCGGCAAAGAGTTCGCTGTAGCCTGCTATAATCACTAAAATGGCGGCGATAACACAAATAGCCACTAAAATGAATGCGAAGCCGATAATACTGCCGATTAATATAAACAGTGCTTTGAACAACCATAAAAAAACTTCACCTGTGCGATTTCCAACGTGTTTAACCGATTCTTTGAAACGGTCGGATTCTATGTACTCTTTTATGTTTTCTAAATTTGGTTCAACTCCTTGCATTTCAAGTTGTTGTGCCGCTGTTTGTGCTTCTGGCACAATAATCCACATCAGGAAATAGATGGGAATAAACCACCCAAACCCTACAATAACAATGAGTACAAAAAGAATACGCATCAAGGTTGTGTCCCAACCGAAATAGGCGGCGCATCCGCTGGCAACTCCACCCAAAATAACATCGTTGGGGTTGCGGTAGAGTTTGCGGTATTTGCGTTTTTCTTTTTTCTCATCAGCCTTGCTTTGAGGCTCTTTTTCGTCGCCGTCCACGTCAAACTGGTTTGGACTTCCCAGCGTTTCGATGACGGCTTCTACATCTTGCATTTCCACTACGGTTTTGTTTCCGTTGTTCAGCCTTTCGGTAAACAGTTCAGCTATGCGCGCATCAATGTCCTTTAAAATTTCAGACTCTTCTGCATCCGAAAAATGTTTGCTCAAATCGTTTAGGTACGATTTCAGAGTGGAATAGGCGTCTTCGTCAATATAGAACGCTACGCCGTTAAGATTAATTGACAATGTTTTTTTCATAATTGTTCTTTTTATTGTTTTACTTGTTTTTAATATAGTCGACAGAATTTTTTATTTCGTTCCAAGATTTTTCGAGTTCGTCAAGAAAAACGGTGCCGTTGTCTGTTAATTCGTAGTACTTACGCGGAGGTCCTTGCGTTGATTCTTTCCAATAATAATTAAGTAATCCGCTGTTTTTCAGACGTGTAAGCAGAGGATACAATGTTCCTTCTACCACAATGAGTTTTGCTTCCTTCAACTCTGTAATGATATCGGAGGTGTAAGCTTCTTTTTTCTTGAGTATAAGCAATATGCAATATTCAAGAAAACCTTTTCGCATTTGTGCCGTGATGTTGTTTGTGTTAATTGCCATAATTTATGTAGGTTAATATTATCTGTTGTGAAATAACGCTGCAAAAATAATACAAATAAAAATACTATGCAATACATAATACTATATTTTTAAAAAATATTGTTTGAATTTTGAAATTGTAAAAAAAATAGTACTTTTGTATTTTATATGTAATGTACGATAGAATGGAAGTGATAAAAGAATTTATGGAGCAGCACAATTATCCCGCATTCGATTTGAAAGCAGTATTTTTTGATATGGATGGAGTGCTGTTCGATTCGATGAAGTACCATGCTTACGCTTGGGTGCGCGCCATGAGGGCTTCGGGCATCCCATTTACCGAATACGATTGTTACATGAACGAGGGCAGGACAGGGGATTCAACCATCAACGAATTTTCGCTGAAATACCGTGGGCGTGAGGCAACGCCACAGGAAGCCGAAGAGATTTATGCGCTCAAAAGTCGCTATTTTGAATCGTGTCCCGAGGTTAAACCTATTCCGCACGTGTCGTCGTTGCTCAAAAAGATAAAAAATCAAGGTTTGGATATATTTATTGTAACAGGGTCGGCTCAAAAATCGCTACTCTCGCGCTTAAATCACAATTTTCCAGGGGTATTCAGTAGGGATAAAATGGTAACGGCTTTCGATGTGAAATATGGCAAACCCCACCCCGAACCTTATCTCATTGCTCTGAAAAAAGCTCGTGTGGAGCCGTGGCAAGCCTTGGTAATTGAAAATGCGCCGTTAGGAATACGTTCAAGTGTTCAAGCAGGCATTTTTACCGTTGCCGTCAATACGGGCGTTTTGGAGGACAAAGTATTATCCGATGCCGGAGCGAGTGTCGTTTTTCCAAATATGGAAGCAGTATTAAATCATTGGTATAAAATTTATGAATAAAAAATGGCTTGTGGCGTTTGTCGCCTTTTTATTGCCCATGGCGGCAATTTCTCAGATAAATCTGTTTTCCGATTCAATGATAGTGCGCGGCGTGGATATGAGCGAAGAAGCCCGTCGGTTGGAGGTGCAAAAAATGGAGAAAACGGATTATATCCCTGAAATTCACGGAACTATTCGTGCCAAATACGAATGGTGTACTTCGTTGGGAACAAGTCGTTTTCAAGTGCGCAATGCACGTCTCAGCGTACTTGGCAATGTGCATCCCATTGTTGCCTACAAAGCTGAAGTGGACTTGTCCGAAAAAGGCGCTATGAAAATGCTTGATGCCTATGTCCGTGTCTTTCCCGTAAAAGGTATGGCGCTCACTTTGGGACAGATGAAAGTGCCTTTCAGTACAGACAATATACGTAGTCCGCATATGTTCTATTTCGCTAACCGTTCACTGCTGGTAAAGGAAACTACCGGCTTGCGTGATGTCGGTTTTTCGATGGGCTACACGCATACTGAAAAGTTTCCGTTTTCCATTGTTGCCGGTATCTATAATGGTGCCGGACTTTATAATCAAGAATCGTGGTATAAAAATATGTGCGTAGCGGCGAGGGCAGTATTTGACCCTTGCGAATACATTAATTTTTCGCTTAACTATCAAACATTCGCTCCTGATAGTATTCGTATGAATGTATTTGACGTAGGGGCTTATAGCGATTTTTACGGGTTTCATATCGAAACGGAATATCTTTACAAACATTATGGCGGTGCTTTTAAACCGACACACGCCATTGTGGGTTTTATCAATTACGATTTGAAGTTGCCGAAAGTGTTTAGTAAAATTTCGTTTTTGGCGCGCTATGATGCCATGACGGACAATAGCCACGGTTACCGCAATGAGATGGGTATGTTTGTTGCCGACGATATTGCTTGTCAGCGCTTTACCGGCGGTATTACGTTGAGTTTGGCTAAACCGTTCCACGCCGATTTACGTATTAACTACGAAAAATATTTTTACGACAATTGGGCAATAGCAGACCCCGGCAAACTGGATAAATTAGTTATAGAATTGGTAGCTCGTTTCTAAAAACATTTAAATGGCACGGTTTTTGCGTGATGTGAAGTGCATCATTAACACTGATAAATAATGAAAAAAATAGTTTTTGTTATGGTTTTCACAGCGTTGTCTGCAACCGTTTTCGGACAGTTTACGTTTGGTGTTAAAGCCGGTTATAATACATCGTTGGGTTTTAATAAAGATTGGAAATTTGATGCATCGAACCTTAACATCAAGTCCGATTTGGGACATGGTTTTCAGGCGGGTATCTTTATGCGTATCGGTAATCGTTGGTATGCGCAACCGGAATTGTACTACAATATGACCCGTACCGATTATAAAATCAAATTGTCCGATATTGAAAATATTGATAGAGCGGTAACGCTGAGTACGGTGGACTTGCCGATAATGGTAGGTTACAAGATTTTTGATAAGGATAATTTCAATATGCGGGTGATGTTGGGACCGAAATTCCGTTTCGATGCGGGTTCTTTTGCTAAAAATTCAGAAGAGATGGAAGATTGGAAAGAAGTTGCGAAAAAAGCGCAAATTGGTTTAACAGCCGGTATAGGTTTTGATTTTTGGTTTATGACCTTGGATTTACGCTACGATTTAGTTGACCGCTTGTACACAACTTCATTGAAAGATAATAAGATAAATGTCAATCCTATCAATGCGTTTAATATTTCGTTGGGTTGGAAAATTATTGAGTACGATAAAAATAAGAATAAGAAAAAGTACAAAAATAAAAATAATAATGATTGAAAATGGCTTCTCGTCATGCGTCGCGACAATTGAATTTCAGTTGTCGCGATTTTTGTTTGAAATAGTTGATTTGTTGATAATTTTATTTGCGTTTTGGTTATGCTTTGTCAATTATAAATAGTACCTTTGTAGGGATTTTTGGAAAATTGTTAAAAAAATCATATAAAATCAATAATTATCAATATTTTAAGTCAAAATTTACTATGAAACCAACTCACATTGAACATCTTGGAATTGCCGTTTCAAGTTTGGAACAGACCATTCCTTTTTTTGAGTTTCTTACAGGTTCTAAATGCTATTCCATTGAGGAAGTGGCAGACCAAAAAGTGAAAACAGCTTTCTTCAAAGTAGGGGAAACGAAAATTGAACTTTTGGAGCCGACTTGTCCCGAAAGCACCATTGCCAAATTTATTGAGAAAAATGGTGGTCGTGGCGGCGTTCACCACGTTGCATTTAATGTTGAAAATGTAGAAGAAGCTCTGAAAGAGGCTGAAGCAGCCGGTATACAACTTATCGACAAAGCCCCTCGTAAAGGTGCTGAAAACCTGATGATTGGATTTCTTCATCCGAAAAGCACTTGCGGCGTTTTGATGGAATTGTGCGAACAACCTAAATAAACTTAAATAAATTTACAGAGAAAGACCGTGCGTTTGGCAATTTTTAAATGGTCGTTAACGCAAAGGTATATTGAAAAAATAAAGCAATTATGGAAAATCAAGAAAAACTGAAAAAATTGATTGAAAAGCGTGCGCTTGCACTTGCAGGTGGTGGGGAAAAAGCGGTAGCAAAACATCGCGCGAAAGGTGCTTATACTGCCCGTGAACGTATCAATATGCTACTCGACAAAGGCAGTTTTGAGGAAGTGGATATGTTCATCACTCATCGCTGCACCGATTTTGGCATGGATAAAAAAGTGTTCCTCGGCGACGGTGTTGCTGTGGGCAGTGGCACCATTGACGGACGTTTGGTGTTTGTGTTCGCACAAGATGCTACGGTTATCGGTGGCTCGCTTTCGGAAACGATGGCACAAAAAATTTGCCACGTAATGGATATGGCTATGAAGTTAGGTGCGCCTGTCATTGGCTTAAATGATTCGGGCGGTGCACGTATCCAAGAAGGTGCTAATGCGTTAGCCGGTTATGCCGAAATTTTTGAACGCAATATTTTAGCATCGGGTGTTATTCCGCAAATTTCCGTTATTTTTGGACCTTGTGCCGGAGGAGCGGTTTATTCGCCGGCTCTTACGGACTTCATTATGATGACGGAAAAGAACAGCTATATGTTCATTACCGGACCAAAAGTAGTAAAAGCGGTTACAGGCGAAAATGTATCGGTTGAAGACCTTGGCGGTGCGCATGTGCATGCTACCAAATCGGGTGTTACACACTTTACCGCTTCTACCGAAGAAGAGGCTTTAGCCGAAGTGCGCCGTCTGATTTCTTTCATTCCGCAAAATAACATGGAAGAAGCTCCTGTGATTGAATGTACAGACCCTACCGATCGCATTGAAGATGGCTTGAACGAATTTGTTCCGGCTAATCCGAATTTACCCTACGACATGAAAGAAATTATCTACACAATTGTGGATAATGGTGATTTTATGGAAGTACATAAAGATTTTGCGAAAAACATCATTTGCGGTTTTGCTCGTTTTGACGGACAATCGACTGGTATTATTGCCAATCAACCTAATTGGCTTGCTGGTGTGCTCGATTGTGATGCTTCGCGTAAAGCTGCACGTTTTGTTCGTTTCTGCGATGCTTTCAATATTCCTATTCTAACATTGGTGGACGTTCCGGGATTCCTTTGTGGAACGGGACAAGAATATGCCGGTATTATCAGCCATGGCGCAAAATTGATGTTTGCCTACGGTGAAGCAACTGTTCCTAAAGTGACGGTTACTATTCGCAAATCGTACGGCGGTTCGCATATTGTGATGAGCTGTAAACAGCTCCGTGGCGACTACTGCTATGCATGGCCGAATGCTGAAATTGCTGTTATGGGTGCATCGGGAGCCATTGGCGTATTGGAGGCTAAAACCCTAAAAGCAATTGAAGACCCCGAAGAGAGGGCTAAATTCATTGCCGAAAAAGAAGCCGAATATCAAGAAAAATTCGCCAGTCCGTATCAAGCTGCATCGCGTGGCTATATTGATGATGTTATTGAACCGCGTAATACACGTTTCCGTATTATTCGTGCGTTTCAGACACTGCAAACGAAACGTTTGACAAATCCGTTGAGGAAACATTCGAATATTCCACTTTAATAAATTCGCATTACAATGATTACATTAGCAATAAATTGGGCGAATGCCACTATAATTACCTTTTTCGGTTTTGGCATAGTGTTCGTTGTTCTGATTGTGTTAATCTTGATTATGGGTTTGTTCGGTAGAGTAATGACCCCGAAGGTACGTGTGCCTAAAGCGGTTAAAGTTGCCGGTAAAGAATCAATCAAAATCAACACCGACACCGAATTTCATAAAGTGTACTTGCCCGCCAATGCAAGTGCTGCCATAGCTATGGCGTTGTATTTGTACTACGGAGATGTGCACGAAGATGAAGACTATGTATTGACAATTAAAAAGGTAGAGCGTCGCTATTCGCCTTGGAATTCTAAAATTTATGGTATTAACAAATTAGTAAGATAAAAATCTCATGAAAAAATTTAAGTTTATCATAGACGGCATAAAATATGAAGTGTCCGTAGATGAAATAGAACAGAATGTAGCTTCAATAGAAGTTAACGGAACGCCTTTTACGGTAGAGATTGAACGCGAACAAAAAGTACTTCCAACAGCTCCTCTCCGTCCCATTAAACAGGCAGCTTCTGCTCCTCAAAGTGCCACTTGTGCTACAGAGCCAACCAAATCGGACAGCTTTATTGTTAAATCACCGCTTCCGGGTAGCGTGATGAAAGTGTTGGTTACCGTAGGTCAAAGCGTAAAGCGCGGCGATGTATTGCTGACTATGGAATCGATGAAAATGGAAAATAACATTTTAGCAGAGAAGGACGGCGTTATCAAAGCCTTGTTTGTTGAACCGGGCAAAAATGTGTTGCAGGACGATAAGTTGGTCGAAATGGAAAGTAGTGAAACTGTTGTTGCCCCCGCACCGAAACCCGCAGCATCAACTGCTCCTAAAGCCGAAACACCAAAAGCTGAAGCTCCAAAAGCAGCACCTACTCCCGTAGCCGGTGGTTTCAAAGTAAGAGCTCCACTTCCGGGCAGCGTTCTTAAAGTGGTTGTTACCGAAGGTCAAAGTGTAAAGCGCGGCGACGTATTGCTAACCTTGGAGTCGATGAAAATGGAAAACAGTATTCTTGCTGAAAAAGATGGTGTTGTTAGAGGTATTTCTGTAGAAGTCGGTAAAAATGTACAACAGGACGATGTGCTGTTAGTGCTTGAATAAATATTCTTCAAAATTATGAAAATGAAAAAAATAGTGTTTGTTCTGTCGTTGGCAGCATTGTTCAACTTTGCGCCGACGATTGCACAAGAAACGAATGAAACAACGAATACAACTACCGAAGCTGTTGCTACCACTCCCGCTGAAGAGGATATTGTGATGGCTAAGGAGACGATTAATGTGTGGGAAACCATTGTCGATTTTGCTAAAAATTCGGGAATCGGAAAAATGCTAAATACTGAAAATGAAGGCGATTGGCGCAATTTCGTTATGTTAGGCGTTGCTTGTTTGCTGTTGTATTTAGCTATTGTTAAGCAATTTGAACCGTTGTTACTCTTGCCAATAGCTTTTGGTATGCTACTGACAAACTTCCCCGGAGCAAATATGTTCCATGAGGATTTGTTTGCCGGTGGACAAGTTCATTGGAGCGAATTTTACGCTAAAGGAGGATTGCTGGACTATCTTTATTTAGGCGTAAAATTGGGTATCTATCCGTGTCTGATATTCATCGGTATTGGCGCAATGACCGATTTTGGTCCATTGATTGCCAATCCTAAAAGTCTTTTGTTGGGAGGAGCTGCACAGCTTGGTATCTTTGCAACGTTCATTGGTGCTTTGGCACTTGGATTTACAGGTCCCGAAGCCGGTTCTATCGGTATTATAGGTGGTGCTGACGGTCCTACGGCTATTTTCCTGACGTCGAAATTAGCACCGCACTTATTAGGACCTATTGCCGTAGCTGCTTATTCGTATATGGCTTTGGTTCCGGTTATCCAACCGCCTATTATGCGTGCGCTGACCACCAAAAAGGAACGTTCCATTACGATGAAACAATTGCGTTCGGTATCGAAGACGGAAAAAATTCTTTTCCCGATTTTCATTACTATTATCTGTGCACTTCTTTTGCCGGATGCTACTTCGTTAATCGGTTGCCTTATGTTTGGTAACTTACTGAAAGAGTGTGGCGTAACAGAACGTTTGAGTAAAACGGTTCAAAATGAATTGATGAATATCGTTACGGTATTTTTAGGAATTACTGTGGGCGCTACTGCCACAGCAAGTACTTTCTTGGCTTTAGGAACCATTAAAATTATCATACTTGGCGTAATTGCCTTTGGGTTGGGAAGTGCAGGCGGTGTATTGCTGGCTAAGTTTATGAATTTGTTCTTAAAAGACAAAATTAATCCGCTTATCGGTTCAGCCGGTGTGTCGGCAGTGCCAATGGCTGCACGTGTTTCGCAAACGGTTGGTCAAGAAGAAAATCCGGGCAATTTCTTGCTGATGCATGCCATGGGACCGAATGTTGCCGGTGTTATTGGTTCGGCTGTAGCTGCAGGTATTTTATTAAGCGTACTTGGATAAAAAATACAACTTTTGTTGAACGCAAAAAATCCCGTTCCTTTTGGAGCGGGATTTTTTTATGTATGTTTTGCCAATTACAAAAATGATTTTAATCGCTTTGTTGGCTAATTTTACGGTATCATTAAGCATTAATTGAATGTGTGAAGAAACAGTACTAGAGTAGGTCGGAAGTGTATTTGATAATGAAATTGATAGTGCTAATGTGTGAACGAAAGCATAGCGAATAGTAGCTATGAAAACTTGTATTTTTAATTTGAATACGTCCAAAATAAAAGAACTCCGCATTGCAGAGTTCTTTTAAAGGATGTAATTAGTTGTAATTCAAATTATAAAACGATTTTGCATTTTTCGTTTCCTGCACGTACAACATAAATGCCTTTGCTCAGGTTGTCCAATTGAATTTGACCGTTAACTAATTCTTGAGCTAAAACGCGTGCACCTGTAGCGGTGTAAACTTCTACCATCGTGCCATTAGCAATGCCTTGAACCATCAAAGTTTTGTTGATTACGAATAGGTTTAGTTTTTCGGCGTTTGTGTTAGCAAAGCCTGTAGAAACTGTTAATGACACATCGTCAAGCAAAAATGCATAAGCACCTTTTTGTGGAACGTTTGCAGCTTTTGGTGCCATAATTAAGATATTAAATTGACCAGCTGTTGAAAGAGTAAATCTAAATGTATATTCCGCATAATCGTTAGTTAAAGTAAGAAGGTCTGAATATTTGTAATCAGAGGCTTCCCCTCCAACAGGAACATAACCTAATTTGATAGCGGCTGCAGTAGAATTTGCATTTTTAGCATAAGCTGAAATTGTGTAAGTTCCGGCTCCCAAGTTTAATGCATCGGCTATAACACGGTTATTGTATGTGGTATTTCCGTGTTCAACTAATAAAGCTTTTACTCCTGTATGAGCATCAGATGATATGGTACATACCAATTCAGGATGATTTGGTGTCCAATGGTCCATGTCGTCTTCAAAAGACGGGTTCAGAATGAGATTCTCTGCGTTTGCAAAGATGGCACATGCTACAAAAGCCATTAAAAAAGTAATTTTTCTCATAATAATTTAATTTTAAAAGTAAATAAATAGTTGTTTAACAATTTCAAATAAATACAACGTACAAATGTAGAGTTTCTTTTTGAAATATCAAAATGTTTTTCAATAATTTTTCGGTAAAGTTTTTAACTTTTTACATTTTTGATATTGGTTGAACAACAATAAACTTTATGAATAGTTGTAAACCAATTTGTTATGAATGTGATAAAATATGAAAAGAATGTTTTTTCTTAGTTACAGTGTAATGGTTTCAAAGCAATTGACCATTTCTTTTCGGTACGGTGCTTCTACACGGACATAATTTTCCGTAAATCCGCTCATCAGGTCGTTGCGTTTGGTGGCTTCCCATAGCACAGTGGCGGTTTTGCCTTTTTGACTGTCGTAAAAAGCTTTAAGTTTTTGTTCGGAAAGCGCATGCAATATAGTACTGCGCCGTTTGCGTTCATTTTGCGGAACAATGTAGGGATTTTCGAGGGCTTTTGTGCCTGCACGTTCGGAGTAAGTAAATATGTGAAGTTGCGACACGTCCAACTGTGTGAGGAAAGCACGTGTTTTTTCAAAGTATTCGGGTGTTTCACCACGTGCGCCCACCATTACGTCTATACCTATAAAGGCGTTGGGCATCAGGCTTTTAATGCGGTTTACTTTATCGGCGAAAAGTTGGCACGTGTAGCGTCTTTTCATAAGTTTGAGCACTTCGTCGCAGCCCGATTGCAAGGGCAGGTGGAAGTGCGGCGCAAAATGTTTGGAATTTGCCACAAAGTCTATCATTTCGTCGGTAAGCAAATCCGGTTCAATAGATGAAATGCGGTAGCGCACGTCGGCATCAATGGCGTCCAATGATTGTATGAGGTCAAAAAATGTTTCGTTGGTAGAGCGTCCGAAGTCGCCGATGTTTACGCCCGATAGAACAATCTCTTTTGCGCCTTGAGCAATAGCATCTTGTGCCGCTTCTATGGTTTCTGCAATGGAGGCGTTGCGACTTCTGCCACGGGCAAAGGGAATGGTGCAGTAGGTACAGTAGTAATTGCAACCGTCTTGTATTTTTAGGAAAAAGCGAGTGCGGTCATCGGCAGAGCAGGCAAGATGGTATTCGCATATTTTTGCGACTTGTGTTGTGATATATTTGTTTTGTGTGTCTTCGCAAAAGTGTTTTTGCAAATAATCCAATAATCGGAATTTTTCGTTTGTGCCCAACACTAAATTAACTCCTTCTATATCAGCTATTTCTTTTGGCTTTAATTGAGCGTAACAACCGATAACAACAACAAAAGCGTTCGGATGTTTTTCAATCATTTTGCGAATGGCTTGTCGGCATTTTTTGTCGGCGGTGTCCGTTACCGAGCAGGTGTTGATAACGCAAATGTCGGCTGCTTTTCCGGTTTTTGCCTTTTTTAATCCGTTTTCGGTGAGTTTTTTTAGCAGGTATGATGTTTCGGAAAAATTGAGTTTACACCCTAATGTGCAGGTAGCAACGGTTTTCCCGTAGAGACTATGATGAAAATTCATAAGTAACTGATTTTGCAACAAAATTAGTACAATTTGTCGGGACGTGAAAATATAAATTTGTAAAATGCTCTTCGCATTGTTGATAAATTTACCGCCGAAAAATGTGATTTTCATTTTGTAGGCTATCATATTTGTCGTACATTTGCATCGCAAAATGAAAATGGGTAATAATGCAGCGTATAACTCATAGTTTATTTGGATTATTTGCTTCGCTTGTTTTGGTAACTGTCTCTTTGACATTTCCCACACTAAACACACCCGATTTCGCAGCCGCAGAGCACAACGTAAATGGTTTCTGTTTTGAAGCTCCAATCTCAACGTTTGCTGCCGTTCCAATCAATCCGACTACTTACACAGTTCCTGCTCCTGTAGTTTGTGTATCGCAGACTACGGGCAATATACTTTTGTTTTCTCCGTGTTGTTTGACGCATCATACCACTTTGTTGCAAAAAGAACAGTGGGATTTGCGCCGTAAGCAATTTAATATTGTAGCTTTTGAAAATGTACAGGCGCATTACTATATTTTTACACTGAAGCGAATACGAATTTAGTCTTTGATATACATCAATTTTTTTGCGCATTGTTTTTTATGCGCGCTTAATATTATTAGTGTATATTTTTATTAAAAGATTAAATTTAAATTCGTTATGAAAAAATCAAAAGTATCAGAGCAATTATTAAAAGAAGTAGATAAACTTGTGTATAAGAAAAAAGATTATAAAGATTATATCATCGCTTTAATCTATTTGGTAGGTGCTATTGCATTATCCATTATATTATTGAAAGTCGATTTTGGAAAGGATGCGTTATTTTTCACGTTAT
>DUQS01000097.1 GCA_012837685.1 Bacteroidales bacterium | reverse complement strand
TATAACGGGTTAAAAATCTGTATATTAAAATTAAATTTATGTGTAATTGATTTCACAAAGAGATAATTTAGTTTTTTGTATCTTTGTAAAAAGATTATTTACAATAGAAATTCAATTTGCTGTTATTAAGGGATAATATATGGACACAATTCAAAAACACTTGACAGAAAAAACACACAAAACAACATCGGGCATTATTCATTATTGGACAAACAAAATTAATCCCGATAGGCTTACATTGGTTTTTCTTCCGGGACTGACGGCAGACCACAGATTGTTTGAAAAACAGATTGACTATTTTAAGGACAAATACAATGTGTTTGTTTGGGATGCACCTGCTCATGCTTCTTCGTATCCGTTTAAGCTTGATTTCAGTTTGATGGATAAAGCAAAATGGTTAAACGAAATACTCGAAAAAGAAAATATTTTGCGTCCCGTTATTGTAAGTCAATCTATGGGTGGCTATGTGGGACAAACTTTTTCAGAACTATTTCCCCAAAAACTGAAAGGTTTTATCTCCATTGATTCTGCCCCGTTGCAAAGAAAATATTTGACAAATATAGAACTTTGGCTGTTGAAACGAATGGAACCTGTCTATCGGTGGTATCCATGGAAATCTTTATTAAAGGCAGGCGCAAAAGGAACAGCGGAGACCGAATACGGCAGAAAATTGATTCGTGAAATTATGATGACCTACGATGGCGATAAAAAACGATACGCCAAACTTGCCGGATACGGTTATAAGATGCTTGCCGAAGCCTACGAAAAAGACTTGCCGTATAAAATTACCTGCCCCGCCCTATTAATTTGCGGAGAAAAAGACAAAGCAGGCTCAACTCTTAGATTTAACAAGGCTTGGCATAAAAACACCGGCATTCCTATTGAATGGATAAAAGGTGCCGGTCACAACTCAAATACGGATAAACCGGAAGTTGTTAATGAGTTAATTGAAAATTTTGTTGAAAAATTAGTTTAGGTTGATGCTGTTATTACATGCAAAATACACCAAAATATCGTAAAATAATCCATATAGATATGGATGCATTCTATGCATCTGTGGAGCAGCGCGACCATCCGGAATGGCGATGCAAACCGCTTGTTGTGGGCAGTTCACACCCTCGTGGGGTCATTGCAGCAGCAAGCTACGAAGCTCGTACATATGGCATTCACTCCGCTATGCCTTCAAAAAAAGCCTTACAACTTTGTCCGCACGTAATTTTTGCACCACATCGATTTGAGGTTTACAAATCAGTATCAAAACAAATTCATGACATTTTTAGCGAATATACCGATTTGATTGAGCCACTGTCACTTGACGAAGCTTTTTTAGATGTTACAGAAAATAAACTCGGTATTATTCTCGCACAAGAGATTGCACAGGAAATCAAAGTAAAAATAAAATCGCAACTTGGTCTCACCGCCTCTGCCGGAGTTTCGTACAACAAGTTTTTGGCAAAAATAGCCTCCGATATGCAAAAACCTGATGGTTTGACCGTTATACATCCCAAAAAAGCAATAAAAGTAATCGAAAACTTGCCAATAGAAGCTTTTTGGGGTGTAGGACAAGTTACAGCAGAACGTATGCACAAATTTGGTATTCGTACGGGAAAAGATTTACGGGAAAAATCAGAAAGTTTTTTGATTAAAAATTTCGGGAAAGTCGGGAAACTTTTTGCTGAATTTGCACAGGGTAATGACCACCGCGAAGTAGAACCTAATAGAAGACGCTTGTCAGTAGGATGTGAACAAACTTTTGGCGAAGATATTATGGAAAAAGAACACATTATCACTCGCTTCGATAATCTTGCCGAAGAATTGGAAAAACGTGTTGAAAAAGCTCACTTTCAAGGACATACATTTACACTAAAAATAAAACGAAGTGATTTTAAGCAAGTTACTCGAAGCCAAACTGCAGAATATTGTTTTACATCGGCTAAGGAATTTATTAGATTGGCAAAAAATCTTTTGGAATCGATAGATTTAGAGAATCACGGAATTCGGTTAATCGGATTTTCGGTAAGTAATCCCACTGCCAACATTCTTCCCAAAACCACATTTGACCCACAATTATTAATACCTTTTAAGGCATTCTAAATACCAAAAAAGAGCATTTCACTTATAAATCTTTGCCAACATTTCCGGTTTTCAACAGCTAAAAAATCAGTTGAATTTGTTTAATCAGGCTTTTTTACAAATCCAGTTTTTAGTGCCATAGCACCAAATCCATCAATTTTGCAATCTATAGTGTGGTCTCAACGGTTCAGTATATGCGATGTTTTGCGTAGTGAAACGGAGCAAAATATGGGAGAGTGAGAGTGCAACGTGCCTTGAGTATTTTTGAAAAATTTATCCATATTATTCCGTTTTTGGTGGGCTTTTTATTATTGTATTTGATTTTTTTGTTTTGAAAAATGGAAGAGGGGCTGGGGGTGAATTCCATTTTTCAAAACTCCTTATTCTAATACTCAAATCTCAACTCAATTTTTTCTTCCATCACAATTTTATGTACTAAATCTTCTAGCTGTTCACGAAGAGAAAAAATCTCCATGTTGAGCTGAAAAATGCCAACTTCCGAATTTCTTGCGTGTTCTCTTTCTAAATAATTTTCAAGATCTAAACCTGTATTTTTCTCTAGCGGGTTGTAATACAGTTGTGCGATTTGTTGTTGTTTGGATTCGGGGAAGTTTGGGATTTCAAATTTTTTGACATCTTTATCAAGAATGCTTCCACCATTTGATTGCGAACCTATTTTTTTACAATAATCAAATTGAGATAAATATGACAAAAAAAGACCAATAAAAATTGATAGTGTCTTATCTTTATGATTCAAGAAAAAAGAGTTTATATTACTTACAGTGTTTTTAATTTTTTCAGGGAAAATATATGTTTTACCAGTATTGACACCAGTTGCAGCAATCATAATATCATTTTCTTGTATTTCTATAAGTTTCTTTTTGTTTCCGATATAACTAATATTTAGAATTTGTCTTGAAAAATTTATGTTTGTAGAAGTTATCAAAGGAACAAAACCTTTTTTGGGATAATCTGAGTAATAACTTTCTCCTATACAGCTTATTTGTAAATTTTGACCTCTTTTAATACTAAAATCTAATTCTTCAATACTTGAAAATCCTTTGTTATAATTTAAAGTTTGAAACATTAAAGTTTTAAAATCTTTTTCATACGCCCTAGTATCTAAACGACATTCTCTGTTTTGAATCTCGCTAATTCTTGGATAACTATAACTAAAACTTCCTGTTTTTTGATTATCTCTGAGTTCTTTTTCTATCAGCTCGTCAATTTGTTTATTTTTGATTTTGATTTGTTCTTCTTTGTCGATGATATTTTGCACAATGAGAGAAACAAGAGCTTCTACTTTTTCAGGGTTTAGATGATTGGTTGTAGTTGGGAATGGAATGGGCACATCTAATAAATTTTGTCTTTTTGCATTTTGTTGTGTTCCACCTCCAGAAGTTAAACAAGTTAAATATTCAGCTCCATACTCAACAATAAAAAAAGCAGTTGCATAATATTTATATTTTTCTTGAAATCTCAAAAGTGATAAACCACCATTCAAAATTATTTTCGAGTCATTATTTACAAAAGCTATTTTCCCAAGTGAAGCATTTCTACTAATTATTACATCACCTTTTTTAATTTTTTTTGAAGATTTTTTATGTATATTTGGGGAAATTTTTTCACCTCTTGTTTCATCATAAATCAAACTATTCATACAAGAGATAGTGCCTAGATAATGCCTACTATCAAAAGTCAGGTATTCTTGAACATCAATTTGAGACCCCACATCTTCAAACTCAACAAGATTCTGAATTGTTTCTTGTTTTTTATTAAAAATTTCTACTTTTCTATGTTCACTCGGCAAAAAAGAATAGTATTTTGATACTATCGCACTTTTCTTTACTGATTTTGGTTTGACAATATAGCTTTTCATAATTTAATCCATTTGAGATAAATGAAATGCATTTTTGATCTCTTCTTCTTGCCTTTGTAAAAATTCTTTCCACTCTCTTTGCATATCTGAAAAATCTTCATTCAGTTTTCCAGTTTTTTCAAAAGTTTCTTCGTTGATGATATATTGCGGAGCAAAATGAACTGATCTTTTGACTGTTTTTACTTCATATCCAATATTTACAATTTCTTTTACAAAAACTTCATAATCTGCATTTAATAAATATTGTTCATTTTTCTTTGGTTTGTAGGCAATAATCACCGTTGTTGCCACTCCTGTTTCTCCAAAAGTATTACTCGGTAAATCAAAAGTTCCGACAATTCTCATTTTAGACAAAAACCATTTACGGATATTTTGCCATTCTTT
>DUQS01000096.1 GCA_012837685.1 Bacteroidales bacterium | reverse complement strand
TGTGTATTTAAAAGGACGTGCCATAATTTTATAGTTTTAATTTATAATACTTTGTGCAAATATAGTAAGATTAAATAACAAAGTAAAGATTTAACAATTTTTTTTTTGTTTTTGTCGAAAACATGTTTTATAACATATAAAATAACTTGTGTAATAAGCAAGTATGTAGTATATTTGTATCAGTTAAGAATAACAACCATTCAGCCCTTCCGGAGCACGGTTAACCGGCAAGATTATGACAAAAACAGCACTCTATTTTTCTTCACAATATGGGATACAAACCCTCGAATTTGAGGGCTTTTTGAATGAAAACAATGTTTCCTTCAAGAGAAGGGAAGGCAATATTTTCATTCATAATTCAGAAACCGTGAATTACGAATTAGTCGTTACCGGTCGGATTAAAAGACTGGTTTTCGATTTTCTTAAAGAAAACCGATTCAGTCACATTCAAAAGACTGGAGAACATTTTATTGAGGTTTTGTGAATCACATACTCCGCCGGTGTTCATTGGCTTGATATCCGGCGACAAATTACTAACAATTAAAACAAAAAGAAAATGAAAAATTATGTGATTTTAAACTGGAAAAGTGGAGAGTTAATGGACTGGTCTTTTAACCCTGTAAAATTAGAAGAAGCAGAAATCTATGATGATTATGATTATGCTGTTAATGAAATCGAATCAAGAGGTGAGCCTTTTTGTAAGGTTATAGACCTTGATGATTTGGAATCTGAATTGCAAAAAACTGAAGCATATAAGAATTTAGGCGGAGTTAGCTTATATTCTTTGAAGTATGGTCAAAAATTTAGAGTACTTCAAAAAGGCTGGGAGGGAAAAACTTTCATTTTCCAAGCCCAAAAAAATCAACCAACACAAGATAGAATCAAATTGTATAAAACAGATGGTGGAGAGATTGGCATCTCTGGTAATATGGCCGCAGCTCTTAAAGTTGAAGTAATAAAATAATATTATGACTAAAGAAGAAATAGGAAAGTAAATCGAAGCGGTCAGACCGCTATCCGGCGACAAATTACTAACAATTAAAAATTACAGTTATGAAAGCAAAAAATGAAAGAATCGAAGAATTTTTAAAAGGGTTGAACATCGAGAACCTGTATGTAATGGATTATGTCAATATTGATGATATTGATTTTTCTGACGCTTATCAGTCTATCTATGAAATGATAGACGATAACGGCGGATTCAATGTTGAAATTATCTATTATCGTAACGCAATTGATTATTTATCTAAAAATGATCCATCTTTGCATGAAAGTTTGCAACTCGCGGCTGATTTTGGTTTTAATTTAACCGACTTAAGCAGCGAAGTTCTGGCATCTTTACTTGCTTCTGAAAATTGTCGCAATGATTTTTCAGCACTTCAAACAGATATTGAAGAATTTTTTAATGAATTATGCAGATGACTGAAATTAGATGCTTTAACTGCTCCAAATTGCTTGCAAAAAAGCAGGGGAGCAAAGATACAATTGAGATTAAGTGCCCACGG
>DUQS01000095.1 GCA_012837685.1 Bacteroidales bacterium | reverse complement strand
GGCAAAAAAGCTTTAAAATCAATCGAAATTTCTCGTCTGAAATCCTGCCTCTAAAAAAATACTTGTTACTCATTGGTCTTCAATTAATTATGCAAAGATAATCTTTACTTAACTAATCTTGAACCATTTTTTAAATGCATTGTTAAAAAAGAAATCTTCCGTTTTAAGTTTTTCTTTTAACATTGAAGAAAGTTTTTTGTCAAGATATTTTGAGCCTTTGTTAAGGATTTTTATTATTTCTTCAACTAATTCTTTGGTTAGTTTTTTGTCAGATTCTAAATCATTGTTATTTACAGCTAACGACCATGTGTTGAATTTGTAGTCATGGATTTCAAATACTTTTCCTTTAAATTTAAAATATATTATCCAATTTGTTTTTTCAATATCAACTGGAATCTTTTCAAAACCAAGATTTTTGAATAATAAACTAATTATATATTTCGGAGGTTTTGAAATCCAAGACACAATTGTTCTTGATGAAAAGGTTTTCAGGTCTTCATCTGTTACTTTTTCAAAATTTTGAAAGAATAAGTCTAATGACTTTTTATGGTTCTCGTCTATTTTCATATGTGTTTAAAATTGCACCTAACGTTCAAGACTAAACCCAGTTGGGTAATAAGTATCGCAACTTTATCAACCAAGAACTTTTGTATTTAATAACGCTTAACTCTGTCGCCCACGTAGTCCCCAATTGGGTTTGAGCCTTTGTTATGCGCTTTTATTGTTTTCTATAAAGTGTTCTAATTCTTTAAATTTGAAGTAAGTATATCTGGTTATTTTTTCTTTGTTTTCAACATACAATTTCTTTATCACAGGAATAATCGAATATGGGTCTCCTTCTTTCATAAATCTTGAACGGTAAAATGTTATGTGGAATGCATCTTCCTCCATATTCCAATAAAAATGGGGTTGTAAATCTTGCAATACACTTAAAAAACATGTGTTTCCTCTAAATATTTCATTTTGAATCATTGAATCCACTAAACGTTTAGCATTTTGCTCATAATCATAGATGTATTTATTTTTCTTGTCATGGATGTTTTGAAGTTTTACACATATCTCTTCGTAACTTAATCCGTCAACATCTTTATAGTCCAGACCTAGTTCTTTTAGAACAATTGCTAAGTCTTTATAATTAAGCCCATGAATTTTATAACTAGAATCTTGATGTTTAATTATTCTTTGAGCATAAGTTTCAGGTTCAATATTTTCTCCGATATAGTTATCATTTAATTCAACAAAATACTGGAACGTACCAAATAACTCAATAAAACAGTACAATTGTTTAACTTCTTTTTCATTTTCGCTGATTTGTCGCTGAGAAAAAAGGACTAAAGAATGTGACATAAAATTTGGATCTATACTTGTCCTAACCAATTCCATCATTTCTTCAATTTTAGCAATTGGATAGTATGGTATTACATTATTGTTGCATTTAATAGCTTTGTTTTCCCTATCAATTAAATGTTTTATTGTATCATAACCCACACCCTTACTTAATGCAAATTCAATAGCCATTTTTGTCAATCCTTGTTCAAAAACACTATTAACAAGATTGAATGGGAATTCTATAATACCTAAATAATGATTTAAAGATGACACAATTTCGATGCTATAGTCAGAATGATTTGGAAATTGTTCTTTTAATTCATTTTTAACTTTGAATTTATAGTTCTTAGCAACTTTCTCATTTGCGAATACATAAGCAACTTTTTTATCATGGTCAATTTTGTATTCTGGTCGCTTATTCGACAATATTTTATTCTTTAAACTAATATCTATACACTCATCAGAACCTATTAAATGAAGCTTTCCATCAAGTCCAACTGAATTAGTATCTCTATCCTTTTTTATATCAAGCTGTTCTGTAATTAAAGTGAAAATATCACAGAAAGGTTTATCTACCTTTCCACCAAGAAATTCTTCTCTTCCACAAGTTTTACAAAGTATTCCAGACGTTTTCAACTGTCCTCCCAATGCTTGTGGAATTATATGTTCATAATGATTTTTAGTATTAGAATTAACATGCGATTCTAAAGGTACTCCACATAAATAACAATTGCTCATATTCTTATTTATCTTATTCGGTTTCTGTCGTTTAGTTTAATTGCGCATAACAACGTCTAATTTACGATACACATATACAGAAAATCACTATAAATTATATTTTTATCTATTTAAAGATTGTCTAAAAAAGCCGAGTTTCTGTGCCTTTTTAATATTCGATTTTGTCGGTTTTTTCATCCCATATTTGGAATGCTTTAATGGCTTCGTCGCGTAATTTTTGCATAGATGGAATTTTTCTGTCAGCCGGTTTCAAATCCAATTCATCATAAATAAAAGAATCGTCAAATCCTATATTTGCAGCGTCTTTTTTAGTGTTTCCATAGTAGAGGCGGTCGAGGTGTGCCCAATAGATAGCGCTCAAACACATGGGGCAAGGTTCGCACGAAGAGTAGATTTCGCAGCCGCTTAAGTCGAATGTGTTCAGTTTTTTGCAGGCTTTTCTAATGGCACTAATTTCGGCGTGCGCTGTCGGGTCGTTGTTGGCAGTAACTCTATTGCCGCCGGTAGCTATCACTTTGCCGTCTTTCACTATTACAGCTCCAAAAGGACCTCCGTCTTGTTCAATGTTTTTAATTGAAGCCGCAATTGCTTTTTTCATAAATTTTTCGTTGTAACTCATGATATTAATTTTTTAGTGGGTTATTTTAAAAATCGTTTCAATTTATTGAGTCCTTTAAATGGTGGAAATTTTACGGGAATGTCGAACCAAGTTACTGATTTCAGTACAGAGCGGCGGTTGCTGAACGCCAAGAAATTTTCGCGATGGTGGTATTTCCCCAAACCGCTGTTTCCTACGCCTCCAAAAGGTAGGTGCGGATTAGCAAAATGAAGAATAACGTCATTGATGCAAGCGCCTCCCGAAGAAGTTTGTGCCAACAAGGCTTCCGCTTTGGTTTTAGTATTGCCGAAGTAATAGAATGCCAGCGGCTTTTCGTGTTTATTCACGTAATCGACAACGGTTTTTGTGTCGGTAAACGTCATTACCGGCAATATCGGTCCAAAAATCTCTTCTTGCATCACCGGCATATCTTCCGTAACATTGTCGATAATAGTTGGGGCAATGTAGCGGTTTTTTCTGTCTATTTTTCCTCCTACGATAATATCGCCGTCTTTCATCAATTTTTCCAGTCGTGTAACAGCTTGTTCATTAACGATGCGTGGAAAAAAATCGTTTTGTTCGGGATTTTCGCCGAAAAATTCTATCAATGCTTTGCGCATTTCAGCCAGCAGTTCGTCTTTGATATTTTTGTGTGCAAAAAGATAGTCCGGTGCAATGCAGGTTTGTCCGGCATTGATGGTTTTTCCCCACATTATTCGGCGTGCAGCCACTTTCAGGTCGGCATCTTCATCTACAATGCACGGACTTTTTCCGCCAAGTTCCAAAAGCAACGGCGTGAGATTTTTAGCAGCAGCTTCCATTACTATTTTGCCAAGTTTGGGACTGCCCGTGAAAAAGATAAAATCAAATCGTTGCGATAGCAGTAAAGTATTGACTTGTCTGTCGCCTTGTACAATAGAAATGTAGTTTTCGGGAAACGTTTCGGTAATGATTTTTTTCATTACGTCGGCTACATTCGGTGTGTAGGGCGATGGTTTGAGCATGGCGCAACATCCTGCCGCAATGGCTCCTACCAGCGGACACATTAGCAAATTGACCGGATAGTTCCAAGGTGCAATGATTAAAGCGGTACCAAGTGGTTCGTAAATAATATAACTGCTTGATGGAAAAACCGATAGTGATGTGGGTACGCGTGTTGGTTTCGTCCAGCGTTTAAGGTATTTTTGATGGTGTTTTATTTCTTGCAACACGATGCTGATTTCGGTCAGAAAGGCTTCGCTTTCCGATTTGTGTAAATCAGTCCAAAGTGCTTTGTAAAGTGCTTTTTCGTTTTTTATAATAGCTTTGTAAAGCGCATCCAATTGTTGTTTTCTAAATGCGATGGATTTCGTGTGTTGTGTCGCAAAAAAATCGCGATGCGCCTGCAATGCCAATGGAATTTTTTCGGGAATCATTTTGCTATAAGGTGATTAACAACTGTTTAATAATGGATAACGATGTTTGTGGCGCCTCTTTCCAAAAATCGGTATATTGACCAATATGGTCGGTAATGCCCGGCGTATCGCTGATAATGCGTAGGCTCAGGAATGGCACATCGTAGAGGTAGCACACTTGTGCTATGGCGTTACTTTCCATGTCCACCGCCAAACCTTCTGGAAAGAGCGATTTAATATGTTTCAAACTATCAAGGCCGGAAATGAATTTATCGCCGCTACAAGTAAGCCCGATGTGAAGACGTTGCGCAATGTTAATTTGTTTGGCTGCGTTTAGCAGTTTTTTGTCGGCAAAAAAATAGAGCGGAAATCCTTGTATTTGTCCATATTCGTTGCCTGTGGAACAATCTACATCGTGGTACACTGTTTTTTCGCCGATAACAACGTCCATTACATTTACTTTTTTATCCAAACTGCCGGCAATACCGGTATTGATAATATAATCAGGATGGTAGTTGTGTATCATAGATTGAGCGCCGATAGCGGCACACACTTTGCCTATTCCGCTTTTTAGCAGAACAATGCGGTGATGTCCGATAGTGCCTTCTATAAAGGAATCTTTTCCGTATGTGGACTCTGATTTGTTGTCCAAAATAGTAACAACAAGATTTTTTTCGGCTTCCATTGCAACGATGATTCCAATTGTCATAACCTGTAATTTTGAGATTTTCTAATGCAAAGTTAGTCGTTTTTTTCACAATGAAAAGGTTGTCGCGAAAAATAATGGGATAAAAAGATAATTTGTTGTGATTTGGCTTTGTTTTAAATCGAAAAACAACTACTTTTACAACTATGAGTGTGGAAGAGATAAAAAATCGGAAAAATGCTTGTAGAGAGCTGATAAAACAACGTAAGCAGCAGTTTACCGTCGAAGAGTTGCGGCAAAAATCAATTGTGGCTGTCGGTAATTTATTAGCATTACCCGTAATGGCACGTGCCCATACGGTGATGCTTTACCATTCGTTGCCCGATGAAGTGGACACGCATTTGCTGATACACCAATTAATCTCTTCTAAACGAATTGTTTTGCCTGTTGTTTGCGGTAAAAAGGCTTTTCCTGTCGAATTGCGCCATGAAAAAGATGTGTCGGAAGGCCCTTACCGCATTATGGAACCGCAAAATCCGACTGTTTTTTCCGAAACTATTGACGTGATTGTTGTTCCGGGTGTGGCTTTTAACAGACAAGGGCACCGTTTGGGGCGCGGAAAAGGCTACTACGATGGTTTGTTGGCGCATTATCCCGATGTTCAAAAAATAGGCTTATGTTTTGATTTTCAGATTGTTGAAACTATTCCAACAGAACAACACGACATAATTATGGATAAAATTATAACCGATTGACCAATGTTAATTGATAAAAATGTTTGCCACGAAAAAATTTGTTGGAATAAAAAAAAGTGCTACCTTTGCAAACTCAAACAAGCCCAGATGGCGGAATAGGTAGACGCGCTGGTCTCAAACACCAGTGGATTCACTTCCATGCCGGTTCGATTCCGGCTCTGGGTACGAAAAAGTCCCGTTAAATCATTTGATTTAACGGGACTTTTGTTTATCGAACAGTAGTTTTGCGTCCGTTCTAAAACTATTGGCATAAGTTAAATTAAAGAAACTTTCGCCAAATAAAGCTAAAAATATTTTTCTGTAATATAATCTTTTAATTCCTTACCACAAACATTTATTATTTCTTGCCAAGTCACAAAACTCACTCTTCTACGCAAGTTGTCAATTTTAATTGCGGCTGTAACTTCAAAAAGTGATTTTATCAAATCTATTCTTGTTTCATCACAAAGCAGCGTAAAAGAAAAATTATTGTAGTACGCGACTAAAATATTTCTAATTAACTGATAATTTAAATAATTCTCTTGACTTTTAGGCAACAAATTTTTATCAAATACCAATTTGAAATCTTTGTAATTATCGATTTTTTCAAAGGTTTCTTCTTCAAAATCAGTTTCGGTTAATTTTGCCTCAAAAATAGAATTTCCTATTTTCATATCAACTTCAGCCATATATTGTCCTTCTTCATAGAATTTTTTTCCAAACTCTATTCCGTGTTCAATGTCAATACTTAATAAATCAATCACTCCTTTCCATTTCAAAATTTTAGGAAAGCAAAAAATATTCATCAACAAAGCATCCGAACTATTTGAAGATTGCATTTCAAAAGTATTTTCAACTTGTGGATGTTTCTTTTTCGTACGCTCTATCCAATCTGTATTTTTGCAAATATTTTCCATTGTGTTTTTATGAAAATTCATTTCAGTATTATTCCACACAAATGCGGAAGAAAATTCTTTTCCTGAAAATTCATTTGGATATTTGGCACAAATTTTCAGTGCATTTTCTTTTAATCTTTGTTTGAGATTATCGACATAGTTCATAATTACTTATTTTAGATTTTTGTTAAACAATTAAAAGCGTGTCGCAAAGAGTTTTCGTGGAAATCATAATTTGACAAAATTTGAATTAAGTCGGCTGGGTGCTCCAACGCAATTTCCAATGTGCTTTTTCCCGTTTCATCAGTCAAAACACCCACAGCATTTTCGATTAATTTTTCAAGATAGAACTTAACCTTTTCTGTATCGTCTATGTATATGGCTTTCAAAAACATTTTTTTCAAACAATCGGTATAAAAATCCACATCAGTATCAATGCTATTTTCTAATAAAGTTGTTGCCAATTTCCAATTATTTTTTTTAAGAGCGTCATCAAAGATAGCTGGTCTTGACTGTTTTTTGGGAATGTAAACGCCGTCTTCATAGCAAAAATTTGTAGTGCTTTTGTTCTCGTGTATTTCATCAGCTAATGCCCTATCCAGTCTCTTTTTATCCAAACCTGCGCCATATTCGAGCAAGAGTTCCATTATTTCTTTGTTTTCTGTTTTTTTAGCAGTACGTATCGCAGAAAATGCAGTACGTCGCCAAAAACTTTCGCGATTTATTTTTTTACCATTTTCCAAAAGCATTTTCAAGATTTCAAGATTTCCCAGCTCTGTTGCAAGTACAATGGATTTTGCTCCAAAATAAGTTGCTGTATTGATTTTTTCTTCAATCAATGCTTTTTCTACTTCACTAGCTTTACCGGTTTCTACTGCTTTGAATAAAATTTCGTTTATCATATTTGCCAAACATTAATTTGTCCAAAAAAACACTATATCTCTAAAACATTAAATTACGCAAAATAAAGGGCATTCTCGCTTATGTGCGGTATTACTTTCCGGCATGACCGCAAACATCTAATTTATGACACAAAGATACAACTAATTTTTAGTATTAAATACATTTTATCAACTTTATGGATTTACAAAT
>DUQS01000094.1 GCA_012837685.1 Bacteroidales bacterium | reverse complement strand
TTGTGTGGTGCCACCAGGAATCGAACCGGGGACACAAGGATTTTCAGTCCTTTGCTCTACCAACTGAGCTATGGCACCATTGCCGTTTTGCGGTTGGCAAAGGTAATACTTATTTTCTTATTCCGCAAACTAAAAATCTATTTTCTTTTTCAAAAAATTTAAGTGGCAGATTGCAAGTTATTTAACGATAATTTTTTTAACGGAAGAATCAATTTTTAAAATGTAAACTCCGCTTTTTAGAGCAACGGTGTAGCTTCCTGCGGGAAGATTTTCGTGCTTTTTAGTCAAACATTTGCCGGTAAGGTCGTAAATAGCGAACTGATTAGCCGCTTGTGTTAAGTCAAAATTTAGTGTGTTGGCGTGTATGTAGTAGCGAAAATTGTTGGTTGATAGGGTGGTGTTGCCCGAGTTTTGAACTTTTTTTACGGTTTCTTCCCATGTAGTGCCTACGCGTATGCCGTCAATGACTAGCCAATTGTAAGAAGAGTAACTGCGTAAAACTACGTTAGCGGGATTAATATCTTGTACAGCGTTGTCGGTTAAAGGTCCTATTTCAGGGTTAGTAGGCTCATTTTCGGGGAATGAACTGAACAGATAAAGAGAAACTTCATCGTTGTTATTGCCTTCTTTTATTGTGTATTTTAGCACCACAAGGTAAGTTTTTGAAGCTTCTAACGCATTGGCACTGTACACTTTATTGGCATTGTTGCCAAAAGTCAGACCTATTTTGTTGTCAGTAGTTATAAACAGACGCCCGTTGAAATTAAAGTTGGTGTAATCCAATTTGTTGTCGCGCAAACTGAAAAACCAGCCGTCTTTGGCAACAATGGTAGGCTGGAACATAAAAGCGACGTAAACGTTGCCGGAAGTTGTTTCGTTGAAGCTTTTATGAAGGTGATTACTTTCTTCAGCATCTAATAGTGCGGCATTACCGGTGTTCGAAGCAATGTAATTGTCAAAAATAAGACCGTTAGTTACACCAATGCTAGAAGCTGTGCCATATTGGGTAAACCAACCGTTGGAAGTAAGTAATGCGCCTTGCGGATAGTCAAAATTTTCAACCAAAAGTTGAGCGTTGCAAATTTTGCAAAATATTGATAATAAAACGATTAAATATATTTTTTTCATAAATTAAGAGATTAAAAAATCCTGTTGTTTTGTAAAACAAAGATAATAGTAGTTCCCGATATAAAAAAATTTTGATTTTCTACCATAAAATAGGTATCTTTGCGATGAATTAACAGAATAAATTTAATTGAAGATGAAAGCATATGTTTTTCCCGGTCAAGGTGCTCAATTTGTGGGCATGGGCAAGGATTTGTACGATACTTATCCGTTGGCTAAGCAACTGTTTGAACAAGCAAATGATATTCTCGGTTTTCGCATTACGGACATTATGTTTGCCGGTACCGACGAGGAGTTGCGTCAAACTAAAGTTACTCAACCGGCAGTTTTTTTACATTCGGTCGTTTCCGCATTCATTTTGGAAGATGCGTTTAAGCCGAATATGGTAGCCGGTCATTCGTTGGGTGAATTTTCGGCTTTAGTGGCAGCCAAAGCGTTGTCGTTAGAAGACGGTTTAAAGTTGGTTTCTGCCCGTGCTATGGCGATGCAGAAAGCTTGTGAGAAACAACCTTCAACAATGGCTGCCATCATCGGTTTGCCCGATGCCACAGTAGAAGAAATATGTAAAGCAACGGACGGAATTGTCGTTCCAGCCAACTATAATTGCCCCGGACAAGTGGTTATTTCAGGCACGGAAGCTGCTATTGATGCTGCATGCAAAAAAATGACGGAAGCCGGAGCCAAACGTGCACTCAAATTGGCAGTTGGAGGTGCGTTCCATTCACCGCTAATGGAACCTGCTCGGGTAGAGTTGGAAGCGGCTATCCAAAAAGTGACGTTTATGCAGCCCATTTGTCCGATTTATCAAAATGTAGATGCTTTGCCGCATACCGATAAAGAAGAGATAAAAGCGAACCTGATTGCGCAGTTGACGGCTTCGGTGCGTTGGTCGCAATCGGTGGAAAAAATGATAACTGACGGAGCAAATACATTCTGCGAATTGGGTCCCGGACAAGTACTTCGCGGTCTGATAAAAAAAATCAATACAGAAGTTACATTAGAATAAATATGAATTTTAATCCTTATCAAATAGCCGATGGTGTGTTTTATGTTGGTGTAAACGACCGACAAAAGGCACTTTTCGAGAATATGATTCCGCTTCCCAACGGCGTTTCTTACAATTCTTATTTGATAGTCGATGAAAAAGTAGTGTTAATCGATACTGTTGAAGCCGGTTATAGCGAACAATTTCTACGTCAAATAAAAGAAGCTGCCGGTGGGCGTCCTGTCGATTATGTCATTATTGACCACATGGAGTCTGACCATTCATCGTCGCTGTCTGCGCTTATTCGTGAGTTTCCGGAAATTCGCATTGTGGGCAATTCTAAAACTATCGGTATGATAGAAGGCTACTACGGCATTACTGAAGGTTTTTATGAAGTAGCCGACGGCGATACATTGGCAATTGGTAAGCGTTTGCTTCAGTTTTATTTTACGCCTATGGTTCACTGGCCTGAAGTGATGATGACGTACAACGTAACGGACAAAATTCTTTTTTCAGCAGATGCTTTCGGTTGTTTCGGAACGCTCGACGGTGCAGTGATGGATGTACAATTGCTGCTGGACAAATATTGGAACGAAATGTACCGTTATTATGCCAATATTATTGGGAAATACGGGTCGGCTGTGCAACAGGCTTTTAAGAAACTATCGAACTTATCCATTGAAATGATAGCTTCTACACATGGTCCTGTTTGGACGGGCGAACGTTTGTCTAAAGTTATGGGCATCTACGACCAATTGAGCCGATACGAAGGGCAGGAGGGCGTTGTAGTGGTTTACGGCTCAATGTATGGACACACGGAAGCAATGGCAGAGGCTGTTGCGCGTGGTGTGATAGAAGGCGGTATGACAAACGTAGTGTTACACGATGTTTCTAAATCCCATCCAGCCGATATTTTAGCTGATATTTTCAAATATTCGGGTTTGGTGATTGGTGCTCCTACTTATTGCAACGGTCTTTACCCCGAAATCGCCGCACTATTGGATAAAATTGCAGTGCGTAGTGTCAAAAATCGTGTTTTCGGTGCTTTTGGCTCTTTCACATGGGCAGGTACTACCATTAAAAACCTGAGTGCATTTGCAGAAAAAATGGGCTGGAATTTAGTAGGAACTGTGGAACAAAAACAGGCATTGTCTGCCGAAAACTATAAAGCATTACTTGAATTAGGAAAATCTATGTGTCTATCTATAAAACAATTAACTAAAAATTAAACATTATGAGATTAATTATTGAACCCGATTACGCAGAAGTATCGAAATGGGCTGCGGCTTATGTAGTGAGTAAAATTCGTAAGGTAAATCCGACTGCCGAAAAACCGTTTGTTTTAGGTTTGCCTACTGGCTCATCGCCTCTGGGAATGTATAAAGAGTTGATTAAAATGAACCAGCAGGGCGTAGTATCGTTCAAAAATGTGGTTACGTTCAATATGGACGAATATATTGGTTTGCCTAGAGAACATCCGCAAAGCTACCATTCGTTTATGTGGAACAACTTCTTTAAACACGTTGATATTCAAGAGAAAAACGTTAATCTTTTGAATGGTAATGCCGAAGACCTTGATGCTGAATGCGAACGTTACGAAGCAAAAATTAAGTCTGTGGGCGGTATAGACCTCTTTTTAGGCGGCATTGGTCCCGACGGACACATTGCGTTCAATGAACCCGGCTCGTCTCTCACATCGCGCACACGTCGTAAAACGCTGACTACGGATACTATTATCGCCAATTCGCGTTTCTTCGATAACGATGTTAATAAAGTGCCAAAAACAGCATTGACGGTAGGTGTTGGTACGGTTATGGATGCTGATGAAGTATTGATAATTGTCAACGGACTTGGAAAAGCACGCGCTTTGCGTCATGCCGTAGAAGAAGGTATTACGCAAATGTGGACTATCAGTGCATTGCAAATGCATCGCAAAGGCATTATTGTTTGCGATTACGCCGCTTGCTACGAACTGAAAGTAGGCACCTACAAATATTTCTTGGATATAGAGAAAGATAATCTCGATCCTAAAAGTTTATTAGACTAAAAATTACAACGTTACGATAGAAAAATACCTTCCGGTTTCAAAGAGAGCCGGAGGTGTTTTTTGTTATAAAAAAGTTTTCCGATGGAGCATCCACGCTACGAAGTTGAAGAAGGCATCAACGGCTGTTTGCTTATAAAAGACACGTACAATTGCGATTTGACGTCGCTAACCAAACATGCTTTGGCGTTTTTGGAACAGCAGTCGTGCAACCAAAACATGTCACGCACGCTTATTGTTACCGATATAAACGGCGACGAAACAGTTTGCGAAATGTTTTATACTACCATTCAAAAAATTATTCACAATCAATCCGTGAATAGTATTATATTCATAGGTAAAGAACTGTGTTCGCAATCGCAAATATTTGATATACAGAACAAAAAGTTTTTTCCAACCACGGATGCTTTTTTAGATTCAGGTGTTATTTCAACACTGAAAAATGAAGCAATTTTACTGAAAATTGCCCCTGATTTTGACTTAGAAAGAATTCTTTCTCATTTGCAATTGCTGGTACACGACACCGTACTGGAAACCAATTTCGATGCTCTGTTTCACAATATCGATTATTATCGTTCAAAGTTGCGCAAGACAACAAAATTGATGTGTATGCTCAAAGCTTCGGCTTATGGCAGTGGCTCTGTTGAAGTGTCGCGGGCGTTGCAATACCATAAATGTGATTATTTGGCGGTGGCTTACGTCAATGAGGGAGTGGAGCTTCGTCAAGCGGGCATTGTAATGCCGATTATGGTTTTAAATCCAACACCGACAGTTCTTCATCAAATGTTTTCGTATAATTTGGAACCTGAAGTCTGTTCGTTTAGGATGTTGAAAAAGATTTTAGAGGAGGCAAATCAGAAAAATTTGAAGGATTATCCCATTCATATAAAAATTGATAGCGGAATGCACCGTGCCGGCTTCGAATATGATGATTTGGACAAACTGATAGATTTGCTGAAGTCGCAATCGCAATTGAAAGTTGTTTCTATCTTTTCGCATTTGGCAGCTTCCGAAGACCCTGATATGGACGATTTTACAATCGAACAAATAGAAAAATTCAATCGGTGTGCCGAAAAAATAAAACAATCGCTCGGCTATTCCGTTATGAAACACATACTTAACTCTTCCGGAATTGAGCGTTTCCCTGATTATCAGTTCGATATGGTACGTTTAGGGATAGGTTTGTGGGGTATAAATTGCCAAAATAGACACTTGATGCGTAATGTGTGTACGTTGAAAACAAAAATCATTCAGATAAAAAAAGTGAAAGCGGGCGAAACAGTAGGCTACAACCGTAAAGGAAAAATCACAGAAGATTCTTTAATTGCTTTGTTACCAATAGGTTATGCCGATGGCATAAACCGTCGCCTCGGAAATGGTGTCGGAAACGTGTTGTATAAAGGTCAAAAGTTGCCCATTGTCGGAAACATTTGTATGGATTTGATGATGGTAAACATAACCGGAACGGATGCTCAAGAGGGAGACGAAGTAACGTTTTTCGGTGATAATCAGACTATTTCTGATATTGCTGCTCTACAAGGTACTATTCCTTATGAAGTTTTGACTTCCATTGCGCCACGTGTAAGACGCGTTTACTATCGTTATTAAATTATGAACAATGAAAAAAGAAAATAACAACAATTCAGCCATCTTATTAATTCACTGTCCCGATAGCCCCGGAATTTTGGCTGCGGTAACGGAATTTATCAATCAACACGGAGGAAATATTCTCTATTTAGACCAATATGTCAATCGCGAGGACAAAGTATTTTTTATGCGGGTGGAGTGGGATTTAGAGAATTTTAGAATTCCGCGCGAAAAAATTGAAGACTATTTCCAAACATTGCTTGGGCTGCGTTTTAATATGAAATTAAGCCTCTATTTCTCTGATATTAAGCCACGTATGGCAATTTTTGTTTCTAAAATGTCGCATTGTCTTTACGATATGTTGGCGCGTTATACGGCAGGCGAGTGGGATGTTGAAATTCCTCTGATTATCAGCAATCACGAAGATATGAGACCTGTTGCCGACCGTTTTGACACTCCTTTTTACTGTTTTCCTATTACAAAGGAGAACAAAGAAGAACAAGAGAAAAAGGAGTTGGATTTATTAGAAAAAAATAAGATTACATTTTGCGTGTTAGCGCGCTATATGCAAGTTGTTTCGCCAAATTTTATCGAACATTTTCCCAATAAAATAATCAACATCCATCATTCGTTTTTGCCGGCTTTTGTAGGTGCCAAACCTTATCACGCTGCCCACGAAAGAGGTGTAAAATTGATAGGTGCCACCAGTCACTATGTTACTATGGAACTGGACGGCGGACCAATTATTCATCAGGATGTTACGCGTATATCACACAAAGATACAGTGGAAATGTTGATAGCCAAAGGTCGCGATTTGGAAAAAATTGTATTGTCTAAAGCAGTCGAAAAACATATTGCGCGAAAAATATTGACGTATAATAACCGTACTGTTGTTTTTGAATGATTTAGTGGATACTTATTTAACCATAGCGGCACCGTCGGAAGGAATTTACAAAGAGAAGGGGAGTAAGTTCCTTTCTTTTGCCTATCCGGTAACTTCGATAGATGAAATAAAGGCACTGATAGAGCAAAAGCGTAAAGAACATCATAATGCGCGACATGTCTGTTTTGCGTATATGCTGGGAGCTGACCGTGCCACGTTTCGCACTAACGACGATGGCGAACCTTCGGGTACTGCCGGAAGACCGATTCTTGGACAAATAAATTCAAATCAACTAACTGATATTCTGATAATTGTAGTTCGCTATTTTGGTGGTATTCTGTTAGGAACCGGTGGTTTGACACAGGCTTACAAAAGTGCGGCAGCAGAAGCGATAGCGGCGGCAAATATAGAAGAACGGCTTGTAGAAGCGGTTTATAAGGTAAAATTCGGCTATGAAGTAATGAATGATGTGATGCGTGTGATAAAGGAATATGCTTTGTTCATTGTATCACAGGAGCAAACTTTGGATTGCCGTATAACATTTCGAGTACGAGAAACAATGGAAATAGAAGTAGTTGAAAAGTTGTCCAACATACAATTACTAAAATTAGAAAAAGTACGATAGCAAATAATCGGTAAAAGAAAAATGCTGGTAACCGTCAAGCTACCAGCATTTTTTGTTGCCTCACTAGGACTCGAACCCAGACAAACAGAACCAGAATCTGTGGTGCTACCATTACACAATGAGGCAGTTAGAGTGGAGAATATCGGACTCGAACCGACGACCCTTTGATTGCGAACCAAATGCTCTACCAACTGAGCTAATCCCCCTATGGAGACTGCAAAGGTAGTAATTTTTTAAATATCCCGATTGTTTTATTTCTAAAATTATTTCTTCAATTGTGCAATGCTTTCGCGCAAAGTTTTCAATTTGCTTTCGGTGTCGGCTTGTTTTTTGCGTTCGTTGGCAACAATTTCCGGTTTTGCGTTCGCTACAAAGCGTTCGTTGTTCAATTTTTGCATCACGAATTTAAGGAAACCTTCCAAATAATCAATTTCTGCTTCTATTTTTTTAATTTCTTCTTCGGTGTTGATGAGATTGCCCAATGGAATAGAAAATTCCGTAGTACGAACCATGAAAGCAGAAGCGTTAGCTTCTTTTTCGGCACGAATTATTTTATCTAAATTACACAATTTTAAAATGATAGTATCGTAGGTGGCGTTGTGTTTTCCTGCTGTAATGTTCAGAGTCAGTGTCTCTTTATTGGCAATGTTGCGTTCCAAACGTATTGAGCGTACGCCGGCTATAATTTCTTTAACAATTTCAAAATCAGCCAATAACGTTTCATTTATGGCAGTTGCTTTTGGCTGTTGTGTTACCATAATACTTTCGCCGTCTTTGCGCGGAGTGAGTGATTGCCAAATCTCTTCGGTAATGAACGGCATGAACGGATGTAACAACAAAGTGAGCTGTTCAAAAAAATCAATGGTAGCTTGATAGGTTTTTGCATCAATTGGTTGTTGGTAGGTGGGTTTTACCATTTCCAAATACCAACTTGAAAATTCGTCCCAAAAGAGTTTATAAACAGTCATTAAAGCCTCGCTTAAACGGTATTTTTTGAAATGGTCGTCCAATTCGGCAGTAGTGGCGTTCAGTTTCTCTTTGAACCATTCAATGGCAATTTTCGCCGATTCTGGTTGTTCAATTTCAGCCACTTGCCAGCCTTTTACTAAACGCAAAGCGTTCCAAATTTTGTTATTGAAATTACGCCCTTGTTCGCACAGACTTTCATCGAACAAAATATCATTTCCTGCCGGTGCAGAAAGCATCATGCCCATACGCACACCGTCAGCGCCGAATTTGTCAATCAGTTCGAGTGGGTCGGGTGAATTACCGAGCGATTTTGACATTTTACGACCAATTTTATCACGCACAATACCTGTAAAATAGACGTTTCTGAATGGCATATCGCCCATGTATTCGTAACCCGCCATTATCATGCGCGCCACCCAAAAGAAAATAATGTCAGGACCGGTTACCAAATCGGAAGTAGGGTAGTAGTAGCTGATTTCTTCGTTTTTGGGGTTATTGATGCCATCGAAGAGCGAAATAGGCCACAACCACGAACTAAACCATGTGTCCAAACAGTCTTCATCTTGATAAACTTCTGACATGCATTTATCTATAGCAGAAGATGACAACCCCCTTGATTTATATATTTCAGAAATTTTATTTTGTGCAGAATATTTATTTTCAGCTACAACATATTCATAAGGAGCAACTAATCTATCAAATTGATCATTACTACTTGGATAATACCAAGCAGGAATTCGATGTCCCCACCATAGTTGGCGGCTAATGCACCAATCTTTGATATTTTCCAACCAGTGGCGATAGGTGTTTTTATATTTTGTTGGGTAAAATTTCAGTTCATCGTTTTCCACGGGCGGCAAAGCCATGTCGGCAAAATGTTTCATTTTTAAGAACCATTGCGTCGACAATTTGGGCTCAATAGGCACATTGGTGCGCTCCGAATAACCCACTTTATTCATGTAATCTTCTGTTTTTTCGAGCAAATCGGCAGCTTGTAAGTCTTTCACTATCTGTTGGCGTACATCTAAGCGATCCATACCCACATACAATCCTCCGGCTGAGCTGATAGTGCCGTTATCGTTGAAAATGTCAATGCTCGGCAAATTGTATTTTTCCCCCAACATATAGTCGTTTACGTCGTGCGCAGGAGTAACTTTCAAACAACCCGTTCCGAATTCAATATCAACATATTCATCCTCAATCACGGGAATTGCGCGATTTACTAATGGCACAATAACTTTTTTGCCTTTCAGCCATTGATTTTTGGGGTCGTTAGGATTGATGCACATTGCCGTATCGCCCATAATGGTTTCGGGACGCGTAGTAGCCACAACGGCATATTTGTTTGGCTCATTTTCCAAGCGATAACGAAGGTAATAGAGCTTACCTTGATGTTCTTTAAAAATAACTTCTTCATCGGAAAGAGCGGTCAGTGCTTTAGGATCCCAGTTTACCATACGCACACCACGGTAAATCAATCCTTTGTTGTAAAGGTCGCAAAACACTTTAATAACGCTTTCTGAACGTGTTTCGTCCATAGTAAAAGCAGTTCTGTCCCAATCGCACGAAGCGCCAAGTCGGCGCAATTGCTTCAAAATAATGCCGCCATGTTCGTCTGTCCAATCCCAAGCGTGTTTTAGAAACTCGTCGCGCGTCAAATCCGTTTTTTTGATGCCTTGTTCTGCCAATCTGTTTACCACTTTGGCTTCTGTGGCAATGGAAGCATGGTCGGTACCGGGAACCCAACAAGCGTTTTTTCCGGTCATACGAGCGCGGCGCACCAAAATATCCTGAATTGTATTGTTAAGCATGTGTCCCATGTGCAAAACGCCGGTAACGTTTGGTGGGGGAATAACTATTGTATAAGGCTCACGACCATCAGGTTTCGACGAAAACAGTTTGTTATCCAACCAATATTGGTACCATTTTGCCTCAATATCTGTCGGATTGTATTTGCTGGCAAGTTTCATTGATGAATATTTAAATAGTTGACATTTTTTATAAGTTGCAAAGGTACTAAAAACCATATAAAACGGCAAATGCTTGAGGTTTAAAAAAACGGGCAATTTTTTTTGTGAGTGAAATGCTTTCTTTGTTGCAAAAATTTCGATTTTCTACAATTTTTAGTATTATTTTTTCATCCCTATATGGCATTTTTGGTGTCATTATTTAGCTTTTTATACCATCACGAAAGTATAATTTCCCATTTATTTTGTAAATTACAATATTTTTGCTTATTTTGTAAAATTAAAATTTAACCAAAATGAAAAAAGAAACAACTCATTATTTATCGTATTTGGAGCGTTCAATAAAAAATTATTGTAACGAACCTGCCGTAAGCGATTTCGATTCGTCTTACACATTGACTTATGGCGAATTAGCCGAAAAAATTGCTCGTTTACACGTATTGTTTGAACAGAGCGGCATTCAAAAAGGAGATAAAATTGCCATTTGTGGTCGCAATAGTGCCAATTGGGCGGTCAGCTTTTTAGCAATCAGCACTTACGAAGCCATTGCGGTTTCTATATTGCCGGAATTTACAACGGAAAGCATCCACGCTTTAGTGAACCATTCTGAGGCAAAATTGCTTTTTGTCGGAAACATTGTGAACGAAACCATTAAGGTTGAAAACATGCCGAATCTTATCGGTGTTATTTTAATGAATGATTTCGAACTGGTGCATGTTGATAATGCTCAATTGGAAGCGGCTTACAAAAAATGGGATGCCGATTTTAACGCCAAATATCCTCAAGGTTTTTCTGTGGATTTGATTTCGTATCCAATCGACAATATGAACAAACCTGCCATCATTAACTATACATCGGGAACAACGAGTGACCCAAAAGGCGTTATTTTGCCTTATCGCAGCATTAGTTCCAATGTGCAGTTCGGACAAGACCGCATACCCAATCAGCCGGGGTGGAGCATGGTTTCTATGTTGCCGTTGGCACACATGTTCGGCATGACGTTTGAATTTTTGTACCAATTGGCGGGTGGCTGTCACGTCTATTTTCTGAATAAAACACCATCGCCGCAAGTGTTGATGAAAGCTTTTGCCGAAGTGCATCCGTATATGATTTTGACGGTGCCGTTGGTGATTGAAAAAGTCTTCAAAAAAACGGTTTTTCCGGTCATTCACAAACCGATTATCCGAATTTTGTGGTACACACCATTTATCAAATATGTTATACGTAAAAAAGTGTACACTAAACTGATGGATGCTTTCGGGGGAAGGTTACTGCACTTAATTATCGGTGGTGCGCCCCTCAATCGTCAGGTAGAACGCTGTTTGAAACAGATAAAATTTCCATATACGGTGGGCTACGGAATGACGGAGTGTGGACCAATTTTGGGTTACGAAGATTGGAGAGTTTTCAAAGCAAAATCTTGTGGCAAGGCTGTTCATAGAATAGAATTGCGCATCGATTCGGCTAATCCTACCAAGGAAGTAGGCGAAATTTTAGTGCGTGGCGAAAACGTTATGGAAGGTTACTACAAAAATCCTGAAGCTACAAAAGCTATTTTTACAAAAGAAGGTTGGATGCGCACAGGCGATTTAGGTATTGTTGATGCGGAAGGTAATATTTTCATCCGTGGTCGCAATAAAAGTATGATTTTAGGTCCTTCGGGGCAAAATATTTATCCTGAAGAGATTGAAGATAAACTGAATACTTTGCCGTATGTAATGGAATCGGTGGTTGTTGAACGCAAAAATATGCTGGTAGCATTGGTTTTTCCTGATAATGAGGCGTTTAAAAATGAAAATACCCATTTCAAGAATATGGAAGAACAAATGGAACACAATTTGGTGCGTCTGAATCGTATGCTTCCGCCTTTTTGCCGTTTAACTCAAATAGAATTGGTGGATAAAGAATTTGAGA
This sequence comes from Bacteroidales bacterium, assembly GCA_012837685.1. Taxonomy (GTDB): domain Bacteria; phylum Bacteroidota; class Bacteroidia; order Bacteroidales; family Paludibacteraceae; genus DUQS01. The sequence goes on along the minus strand of DUQS01000094.1, from coordinate 3,423 downwards.
AAACGCCTAAACGTAGCATCAAACGTTTTATGTATTCTTAATTGATAGTGTGAGGGTTAAAATAAATAAAGCGGAATATTTGTGTTCCGCTTTATTGTTAAATAATGGTTAAAAAGGGTAGTGGAAGCTACTCTTCTTTCAAAGGTGTTTATTTCTTTTCTTTAACGGACAAGATTTTGTCCACCACAAATTCGCTGACTCCGCGCCAAGGAAGAGGTGACAAATATTCTTTATAATGAAGTTCTACTTCTTTGCCACTGCAACGCATTAATGAATCTGCCACATTTTTATCGACAACTGAAAACTTAAATTCATACGATTGTATGGCTCCGGCAGTTTTACCAATAAAACCACTTTGAATCAGTTTGCCTTCGTACGTTTTGAAAACGTAACCTTTGTATACCAAGTAATTAAGTTCGCCTGCTTTAACTCCTTCGCCAAAAACGAAATAAAAACGGAAATAAATGAAGCCGGCTAAAAGGAGTATCAAAACTACCGACGAAATAGAAATAACTTTTGTTTTTGTTGTCATTTTCATGCTGATTTTAAATGTTGTATAAAATAGTTGCCAAAGATAGTATGTTTTATTTGATTTTTTATTAAATTTACAGAAAAATTATTGTTACTGTTTTTGCCTTAAAAATTAATTGCAATGAAATCGAATTTCATAACTATAGCCATAGGTTCTGTGGCAGAATCGGATAAGCTACGGCAAATGTTGGAAAAAAACAAATTGGCTGTAAAGTGTGAGTTTTTGCACTCGTCGTTGGTAACGCAAAAAATAAGTGTGTTGGAAGAAGATGTGATGAAGGCAATGCGAACAATAGAAGTAGCTGATAATAAGAGAAATACAAAACACTTTAAGAGCGAAAATCCTATAATATTAATTCCTGTCGATTTTTCGGATTATTCGATTAAAGCTTGTGAAATTGGATTTGGCATTGCACAAAAGTTAGGCGCAGAAATTATGCTTTTGCACACCTATTTTTCGGCAGCAGTCTCTTTTCCTAAAATTTATCCCGATGAAGAAATAGTCGCATTATTGGCGCAGTCGGGTAAGGACATTGATAATCTTTCGGCTCAATTACAAGAAAAAATAGCCAAAAATGAACTACCGAATATACCATATTCTTATATAGTAAAGGAAGGAGTTCCTGAAGATGTTATTATTGAACAAGCGCAAAAAACTCATCCTGTGTTAGTTGTGATGGGTACTCGCGGCAAAAATCAAAAAGAATACGAGTTGATAGGTAGCGTAACTGCCGAAGTTATCGAGCATTGCAGTGTTCCTGTTCTGGCAATTCCTGAATCTGTGCTTGCTTCGAAAACGCCGTTTGGTAATGTGTTGTTTGCCACCAATTTTGACGATAAAACGTTGAGTTCGTTCGATAATATGATGAAATTTCTCGGCGAATTTAAATTTAAATTGTTTTTTGTGCATTTTGAAGCAAAAAAAGACGCTTGGAATGAAATTAAATTGTCAGGAATTAAACACTATTTTTCTAAAAATTATCCGGATATTGAAACCGATTATTCTATTATTTCAGAAGAGTCGGGCAATATTTTGGTGGGGTTTGATAAATTTGTCGCCGAGCATCAAATAGGACTGATTGTTCTTAATACGCATAAACGAAATTTATTTGCGCAACTATTCAATCCCAGCATTGCTAAAAAGATGGTGTTTCATGCCAAAGTTCCGATATTGGTTTTCCATACTTAAATCGTTATTAAAACCACATAATGTATTTATAGTCAATTAGTTTGTTATTTATCAGTTTTTCCGATAATTTATATTATGTTAAATAGTATTTCTCAAAACAAGAAACACATTTAAAAATACTCTGTTCTTCTACTCTCATCAAGAGAGAAACAAAAATCCCGACAATTTGAATTTGTCGGGATTTTCATAAACGTATGTGATGTGATTACAAGGCATTGATGCGCTCGTTAATCTCTTCGTATTTCTCTGTATCTTTAAATCTATAGTACAAACCACGAAGTAATTTAAGATTATCGATATCTTCAGGATTTAATTCTACAGCTTTTTCAAAAAGTGGTAACGCTTCTTTAAATTTTGCGTCAGCATTTGCTTTCTCTTTGTTGTAAAGTTGCGGATCTTTAATGTTGGCGGCATTCTCCTCCATCTTCATGGCAGTTTTCATTATAATGGCACCTTTGCGTCCCCATGCTGCCGATAAGTTTGGATTGATGGAAAGAGCTTTGTCAAAAAAGGTAACTGCATCATCTAATTTGTCCAATACTTCCATTACGCTGCCTTTTACATAGTAATATTCTGCATTGTTCGGATTGTTTTTGATGGCTTCATCTAAATATGCCAATCCTTCATCTACTTTTCCGTTGAAAATCAGATAGTTAATAAGATTTCCCAAGAAAAATTGCTCTTCGGGATATTTTTCATGTCCTTCTTTCAGCGTTCTTACAAAATTTACGGTATCTTTTTCGCGTGAGTAAATATCGTATAGAAATTGATGGATGCGGTTGCCTTCGTAGCCTTTATCTTTGATTTCCTCGTAAATGGCAGCAGCTTTTTGATTGTCTTCAATTATACTGGCGCAAGCAGCAGTATAATATTTGATTTGGTTATAGATAGAATCCTTTATTATGGGATTTTTGGAGTTCTTTATCATTTCCAAATCGGGAATTGCTGTGTGCGTTTCAAAAGCATCGATAGCACGTTCGTAGTTTCTTTCGTTATAAACGTGAATACCGTAATTAACAATGATGCCTTGATTGTAGTAATAGCGTATCGATTCTTCGATTTTTCTCGCATACTTAGGTCTCACCTTGCCTTTTGCGTTAGGAATAAAATCTTTTTCGTAGGCAAGCAGATAATACTCATACGATTTTAGAGCAGCTTCACCTTGAGTAGCAACATCAGGTTGTCGTCCTAACATCTGTTTATTGGTTTCTGCTTCCGCAATTTTTTCGTACACCAAGCCGGCAACATACCATGTTTCGGCTTTGTCTTTTGTTTCAGGATCTTGCAATGCCGCATTGATAGCTTCTTTTGCACCTTCAAAATCGGGCGATTCTCTTAAAGCCAAATCTTTGGCAGTCGAAATGTTCGACCTTGCGTTTCCTACTGCAAATATGCAGCAAGCTACTGTTACAGTTAAAAATAGACGTTTCATAATTTCTGTTTGTTAAGTTAATTAATTTATATAGATAATATTTACTCTTCGACTTCTTCGTCTGTGTCATTTTTCACATCTTCCGTGTCTGTGTTATTATCGTCTGTCACTTCTTCGTCATTAATAGTTTCGAGTTGTTCTTCATCATCTTCCGTTTCGGCGTTCACTTTACATACGGATGCTATTTCATCATTGCGTTTTTCCAAGTTAATCAGCCGAACACCTTGTGTGGCACGTCCCATAACGCGTAAGTCCGCAACCGCTAAACGAA
>DUQS01000093.1 GCA_012837685.1 Bacteroidales bacterium | reverse complement strand
GCAAGAAGCAGAAAAGAAAGCTGCTGCAAAAGCGAAAGAAACTGAAAAGAAACCGGCAAAAAAAGTAGCGAAAAAAGCGGAAGAAGAAACCGAAGAAAAAGAAGAAAAGAAACCGGTAAAGAAAGCTACAAAGAAAGCTGAAGAAAAAGTAGAAAAAGCTGACGAAAAGAAAGCTGCTGCAAAAAAAACTACTGCAAAGAAAGCTGAAGAAAAGAAAGCCGACGAAAAAGAAGAAAAGAAAACAAAAAAGGCTGACGAAAAAAAGACTGAAGCAAAAAAAGCAGAGAAAAAATCAGCGAAAAAAAGTGACGAGAAAAAATAACCCTTAACCGGATTATTTCATAAGGAGCTGCAAATCGTAATTTGTAGCTCCTTTTTTATTTCTGATTTAGGAAATAAAGAAAAAACAAAATTTTTGCTACGAAAAATTTTGCAGTTTGAGGTTATTGAAGTACATTTGCGAAACTAATAATGCGAAACCAATTAAAAACTCAATTCGATGATGTCCGATTCGATTATTATCATTCCCACTTACAACGAAAAAGAAAATATCGAAAAAATTATTCGCGCTATTTTCGCATTGCCAAAGGCGTTCCACATTCTTATTGTTGACGACGGTTCGCCTGACGGCACCGCCAAAATCGTCAAACAACTGCAAAAAGAATTCCCCAAGGCACTCCATTTGATAGAGCGTACCGGAAAATTGGGTTTGGGAACTGCCTACATTGCAGGCTTCAAATGGGTTTTGGAATACGACTACAACTATATTTTTGAAATGGACGCCGATTTCTCGCATCCGGTGCCCAAACTAATGGAACTCTACGCTGCTTGCGCCGAAAAAGGTTTTGATGTGGCAATAGGTTCACGCTATGTAGGTAATGTGGTCAATGTAGTAAATTGGCCTATGGGCAGAGTACTTATGTCGCACTACGCTTCAAAATATGTGCGCTTTATTACAGGTTTGAAAATAACCGACACCACCGCCGGTTTTGTATGTTACCGCCGCGAAGTGTTGAAAACCATCGACTTCGACAAAATTCGTTTCAAAGGCTACGCTTTCCAAATAGAGATGAAATTTACCGCCCACAAATGTGGGTTTAAACTCACCGAAGTGCCCATCGTCTTTGTAAACCGTGCCGAAGGTACCAGCAAAATGAGCGGAGGCATCTTTAGCGAAGCACTCTTTGGTGTAATACGCCTCAAAATAGGCAGTTGGTTTCGCACCTATCCGCAAAAACGTTACTGACACACACTACAATTATTGATTGGTAAATATCCGTAAATCAGATATTTATCACTCTTTTTTATATAACTAACAGTATAAAATTTTCACATTTAAAACTATCAATGACAACCCTTGAACAAATAAAATCGCTTAACGAACGTGTCGATGCACTCCGTAATTACCTCGATATTGAAGGAAAAACCATTCAATTGGAAGAAGAAGAGTTGAAAACACAAGTACCCGATTTTTGGCAAGACCAAAAACGCGCCGAGTCGCAAATGAAAAAAGTCAAAAGCTTAAAAGGCTGGATAGAAGCGTTCGATGCCGTACAAAACGCCGCTGACGAGCTGACATTAGCCGCCGAATTTTTCAAAGAAGAAACCATCACTGAAAAAGAGTTGGATGCCGCCTACGAAAAAGCGATGGAAATGACGGAAACATTAGAAATGAAAAATATGCTCCGCTTGGAAGAAGACAAATTGGGCGCAGTAATAAAAATTGTAGCCGGAGCAGGCGGTACCGAAGCACAAGATTGGGCAGAAATGTTGATGCGCATGTATTTGCGTTGGTGCGAAAAAGAGGGCTATAAAGCTGAAATATCGAGCATTTTAGACGGTGACGAAGCCGGTATAAAGAGCGTAACCATAAAAGTGGAAGGTGACTATGCTTACGGCTACCTCAAAAGCGAAAACGGCGTACACCGCTTGGTTCGCGTATCGCCCTACAACGCACAAGGCAAACGTATGACTTCGTTCACTTCCGTTTTTGTCGTGCCTCTCATTGACGATACCATCGAAATTGATATCAATCCAGCCAATCTCACATGGGACACTTTTCGCTCAGGTGGCGCAGGCGGACAGAACGTTAACAAAGTAGAATCGGGCGTGCGACTTCACTACACTTTCAAAAATCCCATAACCGACGAGATGGACGAAATTGTGATAGAAAACACCGAAAGTCGTGACCAGCCGAAAAACAAGGAAAATGCCATACGATTGCTAAAATCACAACTGTACGAATTGGAACTGGAAAAACGCCGACAGGAAACCGCAAAAATAGAAGCCGGAAAGAAAAAAATAGAATGGGGTTCGCAAATTCGCTCATACGTGTTCGACGACCGCCGAGTGAAAGACCATCGCACCGATTACCAAACCTCGAACGTGAATGCCGTAATGGACGGCGAAATTGACGAATTCATAAAAACCTACCTGATGCAGTTCGGTGGACAAGACAACTAATGTTCCTACTTGCAAATAAACTGAATTAAACCAAAATAGATGCGCAACAAAATCCTTTTCATCGTCAATCCCAAATCGGGAACGTTGAAAAAAACCAACTGGATAGCAATGGCTACCAAAATGTTGGCGCAAGAGTTTGATTTGGAATTTCAGTACACCACCTACCGCGGACACGCACACGAATTGGCAAAAAACGCTGTATCAGAAGGCGTTCCCATAGTGGTGGCTGTGGGCGGCGATGGCACAGTGAACGAAATAGCCGGTGCTTTGGTGCATACCGAAACCGCCTTGGCTATACTTCCGCTTGGTTCGGGCAACGGCTTAGCGCGCGATTTGGGCATCTCCACCCTACTCCCTTTCAATGCAATAGAGACCATAAAACGCGGCAAAACGCTAAAAATAGATTACGGAACAGCCAATGGCGTGCCATTTTTTTGCACTTGCGGAATAGGGTTTGACGCACACATCAGCCAACTTTTTGCCACCAATAAAAAACGTGGTTTTATCAATTACATTTACCTTAGCATACGCGAATATTTTCGCTATAGGCCCTTGAAATGTAAACTCGAATACAATGGCACTACACTAACAAAACAGGCTTTTATCATTAATTGCGCCAATATACAACAACTCGGCAATCAGGCATTTATAGCACCAAAAGCCGATTTTACAGACGGACTGTT
>DUQS01000092.1 GCA_012837685.1 Bacteroidales bacterium | reverse complement strand
GTGCCAACATTAAACAATTGGTTGGTGGCGCAGGAGAAGAGACGGTTTTAGCCCGTGTCGGCGAAGGCATTGTTTCGTCTATCGGTTCGAGTGAAACTCACAAACAAGTACTTGAACATCCCGATTCTATTTCAAAATTGGTTTTGAGTAAAGGATTGGATGCGGGTACGGCTTTTGAAATTCTGTCTATCGATATTGCAGATGTAGATGTAGGTAAAAATATTGGTGCCACTCTTCAAATGGACCAAGCCGAAGCTGATAAAAATATTGCTCAAGCGCGCGCCGAAAGTCGTCGTGCTATGGCTGTAGCCGAAGAACAAGAAATGAGAGCGAAAGCGCAAGAGGCTCGTGCTAAAGTTATAGAGGCTGAGGCTGAAGTTCCGCTTGCAATGGCAGAAGCTTTCCGCAGCGGCAATTTAGGCATTATGGATTATTACAAAATGAAAAACATCGAAGCGGACACGCAAATGCGTGAAGCGATAGCTAAACCGGCTGCCGCAGCAAAAGCCGCAGAGAAAAAAGAAAAGAAGGATAAGCAATAATCGCTTAATTTTCTATTGAATAATCAAAAATCAGTTGTCGGCTTTTTTCGGCAACTGATTTTGTAGTTTGTAATGAAATAACGGCAAAAAAACTTTTGCAAGATTTGTAAAAACAAAATAATTAAACTATTTTCGTAACCGTAAATGATAGACCAACAAACCATAGCAAAAATTATGGATGCTGCCCAAATTGTGGATGTAGTGTCCGATTTCGTTACGCTAAAAAAGCGTGGCGTTAATTACCTTGGTTTGTGTCCGTTTCATAACGAAAAAACGCCATCGTTTACGGTGTCGCCTGCAAAAGGCATTTTTAAATGTTTCGGTTGCGGGAAAGGTGGCAGCGCCGTACATTTTGTTATGGAGCACGAGCAACTTTCGTATGTAGAAGCTTTGCGCTATCTGGCAAAAAAATACCACATCGAGATAGTGGAGAGGGAGCAGACCGATGAAGAAAAATTGGCGCAGTCGGAGCGTGAAAGTTTGTTTGCAATAAACGATTATGCAGCAAAATATTTCATCAACAATTTGAACAATACGCCCGAAGGTGAAGCTGTAGGCATGAGCTATTTTCGAGAGCGCGGATTTACGGATGAAACCGTCAAAAAATTTCAATTAGGCTATAGTCTCGACGAGTTTAACGCCTTTTCGAAAGAGGCGACAGCAAGCGGGTATAATCCCGATTTATTGGAAAAGTTGGGATTGTCAATCCGTCGTGAGGCTGACAATTCGTTGTTCGACAGGTTCAGAGGGCGCGTTATGTTTCCCGTTCATTCATTGTCGGGCAAAGTGGTGGCTTTTGGCGGTCGCATTTTGAAAAAAGACGAAAAGGCAGCCAAATATCTCAATTCGCCCGAATCGTCCATTTATCACAAAAGTAACGAACTTTATGGTTTGTATTTTGCCAAGCAGTCGATAGTTAGGCAGGATAGGTGCATTTTGGTTGAAGGTTACACGGATGTTATTTCGATGCATCAATCGGGAATTGAAAATGTGGTGGCATCGTCGGGAACATCGCTTACTTCGCCACAAATTCGACTAATTCGGCGTTTCACCCCCAATGTTACGGTTATTTACGATGGCGATGCAGCCGGCATTCAAGCTTCTATACGCGGTATTGATTTGCTGCTCGAAGAGGGCATGAATGTTAAAGTGCTTTTGTTGCCCGACGGTCAAGACCCCGATAGTTATGCTCAAGCGCACAATGCTTCCGATTTTATCGATTTTATTTCCAACAATCAAGTCGATTTTATTCATTTCAAAGCCAATCTTTTGCTCGAAGAGGCAGGCAAAGACCCGATAAAAAAAGCGTCATTAATCGGTGATTTAGCCAAAAGCGTTTCGCTGATTTCAGACACTATTATTCGCTCCGTATATGTAAAAGAGTGTGCCGAATTGCTCGATATGGAAGAGAAAATTTTTTATAACACTATCAACAAACTACGGCGCGCAAAACTCAAAGAAAGCTACCGAAAAGAACCAACACCACAAACCGACTCCGTTATTCCTAATGAAGAGGCAAGTGCAGAAACTTCTCCAACTTCCGCTGTCGAAATAGAGCAACAAATTGCGACTAAATACGATGCAGAGGAAAAAAATATTTTGTATTTTGTTGTTCGCTATGCTGAGATTATTTTGTACGAAAAAAATGATGACGAACAAAGTCGCTGTGTAAAAGTGGGTGAATACATATTGGCAGAACTTGATTCTGACCAAATTGAGTTTCAAAATCCGCTACATGCTGCCATGATGAACGAACTGCGTCAGCATATTGACGAAGAAAATTTTGTCAGTTCCACGTTTTTTATCAATTATCCGAATTGCAATGTTAGTGCTTTGGCAGCCGAATTGGCAACTGATAAATATTCGGAAAGCAAAATTTTCCTGAAACATTTGAATGATGAGGGAAATCGGGAATTACAAAAACGCAAAGAATTTGGGGAGTGGTTGGGGAGAGCGGTGCCTCGTGTGATTTTGGAATTGAAAAACAGCATTGTGTTAGATCAACTCAAAAATGCGCGCGAACGCTTGAAAACCGATGCTTCTGCCGAAGCAATGCAGAAGTTTGCTCGACTAAATGGCATAAAAAACAAACTGTCAAAGGCTCTTGGCGAGCGTGTTGTAATAAAATGAGGTGTTTTTGACCTAAAAAAAGCGGACAGAAATGTCCGCTTTTTAGTTTTGTTTTTTTCTCGATTTTGTGCAAGTTTATTCTATTTGTCAGTTAGAAACTTGCGCCAGATAAAGGCGAAGCACCAAATGCATATACACCGACCTGTTAGTGCCAGTTTTTTAGCCTCCCAATACCTCTTGAATTGATTGAGCCTTTTTGATATTATCAATCCATTCTGATGTATATTCACAATCTATTTTTTTGACCTGTTTTAGTATAAATTCCTTTACCTCAACAAGTCCCATTTTTTCTCCTGTATTAGAGAATATCAATTCTACTTTATAAACTCCTGGAAGAAATCTGAATATATTTCTTAATAATGATTTTGGAGGTTTTTTATCAATTACCTTGTATACTTCACCATTCGAGTCAACGTATTTTTGATTATGGTAATATGTTCTGTAAAACTCATTATCGGATCTACAGTAATATGGATCCATTAGGATATAAAGAAGATAATCCTCATTAGGATTCCAATCTTTCAAAGAGATGTTTGCTGCTGGGAATTTCATATGTGTTATTTTTTAAGGTTCAAGATTAGTTAAGTTTGTTTTTTCTCATACTATTCAACAAAATTACATAAATATTTTGATTTCTGTAATTATATCTAAATTCACACTCTTTTATGTGCAAATAAAATGATTTT
>DUQS01000091.1 GCA_012837685.1 Bacteroidales bacterium | reverse complement strand
TCGAATTTTTATTAATGTCAATGCTTTTTCATCAATACTACTCCAATAAATTATTGTTGTGGAATCACCGACTGCCAAACTAAAATCATACAAAAGAAATTCCTTATTGTAATTAATTGGTCGGAAATATATTTTATCCTCAACATCTTCCCTAATTTGCCCAATCAGTGAATACTCATCAATTTGTTTAAAACTTTGATATACATTTTTATATAATGTATCATTAATCGTTGTATCAGTTTTAAACAAAATGGTTTCTGTACGTTTATCATAACTTTGAGTTTGTGAGTTAAATGATTCCCGTAATATATTCCATTTATTATCTTCTTGTACTAAAGAATTATTTTGACTTTTGGCATCGAAAAAGAGAAGTAGAACTAAAAAAATAGAAGTGGCTGTAGTGGTGTGATATATAATGATTTACTTCTTATTTTCGTTCTGAAAATAAAAAAAGAGAATGATTTTTGTTGTTAAATCATCCTCTTTTGCTGAGGTACCTAGCAGATTCGAACTGCTGTCTACGGTTTTGCAGACCGGTGCCTAACCACTCGGCCAAGGTACCCTTTTGCGGTTGCAAAGGTAAACCTTTTTTTTGAGTCACGCAAAAAAATATTGTCGGCAAAGGATTTTGGGCAAAAACGCTATTTTGCGGGAAAATCTCATCGCGAATTTTTATTTTTCATGCATTCAGTCGGTAGCCCTTTTCCGGTGCCTTTTTGGGCTATTTTATCCAACAAAAATCGGCGGTACTCCTTTTCGGCTTGGTAGTAAAGAAACAGTTTTTCGGATGATAGTATTTTTTTGTATTTTTCAAAATACCTCGTTTTCAATTCGAACCTTTTCTTTTCGATATCGGACATCACTTTGAGCACCTTGGCATAATCTTTTTCATCGGAATCTTTCGTAAGGCTTTGCTTTGTTGCGCGCTCTATTGCTTTCAGTTTTTTCATTTCGGTTTCAAATTCATTGTACTGAATCCAAAACAGCGCCGCTTCGTTGGTTGTAAAGCCTACACGCTCCGTAACAAAAGCTACTTTGTCTGCCTTCATTTCTTCCGCCTTTTCGTGAAGACAGCCGTAAGGAGAATAAGGAGATTGTGCCGTAAGCACCTGTACAGCGATGCACGTAATAGCCAATGTAAAAAATCTTATTTTCATCTTTTTTTTATCTGTTTGCAAGAATGTGTTCCACCAACATATCTTCCGAAACACCTTCGTTAATAATCTGGTTGTAGTAATCTTCTTGAAGTAGTATCTCCGTTTTTTGTCGTTGTCCCCATGCAAACAGCAGTGTGCCTATCAAAACCGCAATGAGTGCACATGCCGCAATGGCAACAGTAAGGCGATTGATAAGCGTACGTTTGATGGGTTGCGCTTTTGGGGCAGTAGTTTGTGCCACAATCTGTTTTATCACGTCATCGAAATAGCCTTCGGGCACATCAAATGGCATGGTTTTGTCAATAGCATCCAAATTAGGTATTTTTAATTCTTTCTTCTCCATATCACTTTATTAGACTGTAATAAAACAGTTCGTTTAATTTTCCTTTAAAAATAGTTCAACTTTTTTTACCGCATAGTGGTACGAGGCTTTGAGTGCGCCGACCGATGTGTTTAGTATTTCCGCCATTTTTTCGTAACTCATTTCCTGAAAATAACGCATATTGAACACGATACGCTGTTTTTCGGGCAGTGTGAGAATGGCTTCTTGCAATAGTTTTTGCGCTTCGTCGCCGTTGAAATAGGCGTCTCCCTCCATTTTTCGGAGCAAAATATCTTCGGCGTCCAACGAAGACGTAATGTTTTTCATTCGTTCTTTGGTCAGAAACGTGAGGCACTCGTTGGTGGCGATGCGGTAAAGCCACGTGGTTATCTGGCTCTCGCCACGAAACGACGACAGACTGTTCCATGCTTTCATGTAGGTATTTTGAAGAATGTCGTCGGCATCGTCGTGGTTAAGCACTATGCGACGGATGTGCCAATACAATTTTTCATGAGAAGTTTTGACCAATTCCGAAAATGCGGCAGCCTTGGTAGCTTCGTTTTGGAACTGTTCCAACAATTTTTTTTGGTCTTTCTCAATCATATAAAAAGGCGTTTGTAGGCACCGTGCTACAAAGCGATAATATTTTTCTTTTGCAAAAATAATAGAAATTTTTTAAATAATACCGCTTTTGATAGTGTAAATCTGACTATCTTTGCAGGAAATATTTCTGAATGGCACTATTTAACGCATAACGCTATGGAAAAAACGAATTATACGAAAGAAAATCTTGAATTTTTGACCGTTGCTGCCGAAACTTGCAAATTTTTTGAGCAAGTGGAACAAAACAGTCCAAAGGAATTTCTTGCCATTGCTACCAAATTATTGCCGTTGCTCTATTACAAAACTGTTGTAGTGCCTGTTCCGACAACTATTTCAGACGAAGAGACCGAGCGCATTGTTTCGGAAGTCGATTATGAACATATTCGTAACCGAATAGCCGACCTTTTGGGCGAAAAAGACTATTTTTTGGATACAATGGATGCCGAAATGCAGTTTAGCGACACGCCGCTTGCCGCCACCATATCTGAAAATCTTTCCGATGTGTATCAAAATTTGAAAGATTATGTTTTTTGCTGCCAAATAGGCAACGACGAAGTGATGAACGACGCTTTGGCTAATTGCCTTGCCGAATTCGGTAACTATTGGGGCGACCGTTTGTTGGCAGCGTTGCGCGCTTTGCATCAATTGTATTATTCGGAAGATGAGGCGTTGGACAATAACGATACTGACGCTTTTTCGGAATGGTAAAACAATTTGTACAAAACGACCGTTATTTTATAGACAAAAAGTAGCTGTTTGAAGATTTATCCTGCACATATTACCAAAGAAGCCGTAAATGCTCTGCCTATTCTGACTATTCAAAAAAAGATTCAGGTCATTAACAACTGTACGGAAGCCGACCGCGCAGTAAAAGAGTTGATGCAGTGCGAAATACTTGGCTTTGATACAGAAACAAAACCCTCTTTCAAAAAAGGCGAACGCAACAAAATAGCTTTGTTGCAATTGGCTACCGACGACAAATGTTATCTTTTTCGGCTTAACAAAATAGGTGCTTGTTCTTCCATTAAAAAAATATTGGAAAGCGATAGTGTGCTGAAAATAGGACTTTCCACACAAGACGATTTTCATTCGCTTAACAAATGGATGCGCACCACGCCGCGAAATTTCATTGAATTACAGACTTACGTTAAAGCGTTCGGTATTTCCGAAATGAGCCTTCAAAAAATATATGCTATTATTTTCGGGAAAAAAATATCCAAAACGCAGCAACTGTCAAATTGGGAAGCGCCGAGCCTTACGCCTGCACAACAACTCTACGCTGCCACCGATGCTTGGGCTTGTCGCTCCATCTATTTAGAACTAAAAAATAATTTGTAAAATTATGATAGCCACCATTCACCTTAAAGCCAAAAAAGAAGAGAGTTTGCTGCGATTTCATCCGTGGGTGTTTTCGGGTGCAATTGCCCGCATTGACGGAAAACCCGCCGAAGGAGATTTGGTAGAAGTGATTGACCGCAACGGCAATTTTTTGGCTGTGGGGCACTATCAGATAGGCAGTATAGCTGTGCGCGTGTTGTCTTTTGAGCGCGAAACAATTGATGCACAATTTTATCGCCGTAAAATTCACGAAGCCTATCTCGAACGCATCGGCATAGGATTGGCACAGCAACCTAAAAATAACATTTACCGTTTGGTACATGGTGAAGGCGACAATTTGCCCGGACTTATTGTGGATATTTACGGCAGTACGGCTGTGATGCAAGCGCATTCGGTAGGTATGCACCATGTGCGCAACATTATTGCCGAAGCGTTGGTGCAAGAAGTTGACGGTCTTGCCAACGTCTATTACAAATCGGAAGGAACGTTGCCATATAAAGCGGCACTCGAACCCGAAGACGGCTATTTGATAGGCAAAAATTCTGAAGATATTGCTACTGAAAACGGTCTAAAACTTCATATCGATTGGCTGAAAGGGCAAAAAACGGGATTTTTCATTGACCAACGTGAAAATCGTGCGCTGCTGGAACGCTATTCCAATGGTCGTGATGTGTTAAATATGTTCTGCTACACAGGCGGATTTTCGTGTTATGCCATGCGTGGCAATGCCAAATCGGTACATTCGGTCGATAGTTCCGCCAAAGCCATAGAGCTGACCAATGCCAATATTGCTCTTAATTTTGGCGATGATGCTCGCCACCAATCGTTTGCTACCGATGCGTTTAAGTTTTTGAAAGATATTGACGGTAAATATGACCTTATCATACTCGACCCGCCGGCATTTGCCAAACACAAAGAAGTTCTTCGCAACGCATTGCAAGGCTACCGAAAGTTAAACGCCAAAGCATTTGAACAGATAAAATCGGGCGGAATTTTGTTTACATTTTCATGCTCTCAAGTTGTTACAAAAGAGCAGTTTCGTTTGGCAGTTTTCAGTGCGGCGGCGCAATGCAAACGTTCCGTGCGCATATTGCACCAACTCACGCAACCGGCTGACCATCCCATTAACATTTATCATCCCGAAGGCGAATACCTGAAAGGATTGGTGCTGTATGTTGAATAAACACGTTCAAAAATGCGGCATAGCAACATGAATTTCAGCCACAGATTAATTTTTGTTTTCTTCACGGCAAAAATTTGTACCTTTGCACCTTCATTATTGTAAATCATACACTACGCAAACGATTTGCCGATATGGCTTTTGAGAAAGAAATTTTACGCAGGCGCACTTTCGCCATCATTTCGCACCCCGATGCGGGAAAAACCACATTGACCGAAAAACTGCTGCTTTTTGGAGGCGCCATACATGTTGCTGGCGCAGTAAAATCGAATAAAATAAAGAAAACGGCAACTTCCGACTGGATGGAAATAGAAAAGCAAAGAGGAATTTCCGTTGCAACGTCTGTTATGGGTTTTGAATACCGCGATTTTAAAATCAATATTCTCGATACACCCGGTCACCAAGATTTTGCCGAAGATACTTTCCGAACGCTTACGGCTGTAGATAGCGTTGTCATTGTTATTGACTGTGCTAAAGGTGTGGAAACGCAAACGCGCAAATTGATGCAGGTATGTCGTATGCGCAAAACGCCGGTTATTGTTTTTATCAATAAAATGGACCGTGAAGGTAAAGACCCTTTTGATTTGCTTGATGAAATAGAGGCAGAATTGGGAATCAACGTTCGCCCGCTGAGTTGGCCTATCAATGGCGGTATGCACTTCAAAGGCGTTTACAATATCTACAAAGAACGTCTCGACCTTTATACGCCTAACAAACAGCGCATTACGGAATCTATTGAGTTTAAAAATCTTTACGATGATAAGCTGATCGATTTTATTGGCGACGATGATACCAAAAAACTACGTGCCGATATGGAGCTTGTCAATGGCGTTTACAATCCTTTTGACGATGCGGATTATTTGGCGGGAAATTTAGCTCCGGTGTTTTTTGGCAGTGCATTGAACAATTTCGGCGTAAAGGAGCTTTTGGATTGTTTTATCGAAATTGCGCCGTCGCCCCAACCAACGCAAGCGGTGGAACGCATTGTACATCCCAATGAAGAGAATTTTACGGGTTTCGTGTTCAAAATCCATGCGAATATGGATCCCAATCACCGAAGCTGTATTGCATTTGTAAAAATTTGTTCCGGAAAGTTTGAGCGTAACGTAAATTACAAGCACGTACGTCATGGAAAATTGATGCGTTTCAGTAGTCCGACGGCGTTTATGGCACAAAAAAAGGAGACGGTGGACGAGGCTTACGCCGGCGATATTGTGGGATTGCCTGATACGGGAAATTTTAAAATAGGCGATACGCTTACTGCCGGCGAAGAATTGCACTTTAAGGGATTGCCGAGTTTTTCGCCCGAAATGTTCAAGTACATCGAAAACTCCGACCCAATGAAGACTAAGCAACTGAACAAAGGCATAGAACAATTAATGGACGAAGGAGTAGCGCAGCTTTTCATTCATCAGAACAACGGTCGTAAAATTATTGGTACGGTGGGGCAATTACAATTCGAAGTTATTGAATATCGCTTACTGCATGAATATGGTGCGCAGTGCCGTTGGGAAGCTATTTCGCTCTACAAAGCTTGCTGGTTCGAAAGCGACAACGATGAAGAATTGGCAGATTTCAAACGCCGCAAATTCCAATATTTAGCGAAAGACAAAGAGGGCAGGGATGTTTTTTTGGCGGATTCGAACTATGTGTTGCAAATGGCTCAAAACGATTTCAAAAATATCCGTTTTCATTTTAGCAGTGAATTTTAAATCTTCTGTGTAAACGGCTGTCAGCTAAATTTTTCCTATTTCAAAAACAAATTTTGTTTCAAAGTATTTTCTGAAAAATAATACTTATATTTGCAGATGCGTTGATGTGTCAAAACGTACCTGAAAGACACGTCGTGCCAAATATTCATCTTTAAATGGATTTATTATGAAAAAGAATTTATTCCTTTTGCTGTTTCTTGGCTGTTCCCTGCTGGGCTATGGGCAAGGAATTTTGTTGCATGGTAATAAAACGTATGCGGTAGATACCCTTAGTTATTCGCATATGGTAGGACCGGGAACAAACTACGCCAGCTATCGTTTGCCGGAATATCCGATGGCTATTTATGTTATGGAAGTGGACTTGAATAATCCTTACATCAAATTGGAGGGTTGCATGGGGCAAGATAAAGCGTTTGGACTTGAACAGCCGACCAGAGTAGCAGCACGCCACAATGCTCCCGGACACGAAGTGGTAGGTGTTACCAATGGTGACTTCTATTTTTATCTGTCGGATGATTATTTGTCTTATGGTATAGCGCGAAGTGGGCAATTTATTAATAACGAATGTGTTACAAATCCTGTCGGGCGCGCTTGCTTTGTGTTGGACGACTATAATAAACCGCATATAGATAATTTGGATTTTAACGGCACAATAACCAAAGGCAGCGATACACGCCGTTTGCATTCACTCAATATGTTGCGGTTGGAGTGGGAGTCGGATCAGGTAAATGCTAATATGCTGACACTTTACACTAACGCTTTTAGTGCCAAAACTACTAACGTAGCGGGAGGTTCGTATGCGGTTATACGACCGAAGTCCGGCGCATTTTTCTTTAGTGCCAATAAAGATATTCCGTGTGTTGTAGAAAGCATTGCTGCTTACGAAGGACCAACGACTATTCCCAACGGTAAAGCATTGCTTCACGGGCGCGGTACTTCGTCGGATTATCTCAACAGCCTTACTGTGGGCGATGAGCTGACTATTCGCTTAAATACTAATTTACGCCGAGAACCCGGGTTAATTACCGATTTTAAGCAAACGATGGGGGGCAGTAATCACATCATATTGAGAGATGGCGAACTATTCTTAACGCCCGAACAGGGGACGTCATCAGGTGTACATCCGCGTACAGGTATGGGTTTTTCAAAGGACAGCACTAAGGTTTACCTCATAGTCGTTGATGGACGCCAAGGTCATTCGCCGGGAGTGCAATTGGACGATTTTGGTGCTATTTTCCGTTACTTCGGTGCGTGGAATGCTGTTAATTTAGACGGTGGCGGGTCGAGTGTTATGGGAGTAAATGGCAGTATTATGAACAAACCGAGTGGTGGGGTTGAACGTGCTGTTGGTAACGGTATGTTGATAATTTCACAAGCACCGGCAGATGACGACATTGCGTGGCTTGAGTTCCACGACGGTCCGTTCAATTTGCCGACTTATGCCTCATTTACGCCTATCGTTCTTGGCTTTAACCAATACGGAGTGCTCAAAATGTCTCGTCTTACAGGTTATACACTGACTTGCACACCCAATTTGGGACATATCGAAAATGATACGGTGCTTGTAGTTGGAGGCGAGGGTTGTACCGGAACGTTGACGGCTACCTATAATGGCTATTCCGTGCATAAAACGGTGAGAGTAGAACAGTCGCCTATGAATTTCCGTCTTGATTCCGTACTTTTGGACGAACGTCCGTATCGTATGGAAGTAGAAGGCACTGTTAATGGACAAAAAGTACCTATTGACCCGAAAATTTTCGCGTGGCATTCGGGCGATACCGATATTTGTTCGGTTACCGACGGAATAATTACCGCCTTAGCTAACGGAACAACTTGGGTTTATGGCTATCATGCCGATTCCGACTATAGAGATTCCATACAAGTGCGTGTGCAATTTCCGACTAAACGTTACATGTCGCAGTCGGATATGAGTGACATGGAAAACTTTACCATCTCTAAATCGTCCACTCTTACTAATTGGACTGTAACTCACGATAATTTACCTGATGGATGGAATTATGGTGTACGTCTTAACTACACTTATGGCACCAGCCGTGCGCCTTTTATCAAGTTGGAACGCCAAATGCCGCTTTATAGTTTGCCTGACAGTGTTAGTCTCATTATCAACACAAATGGCGAAATAGGTTTCAATAACGTAATTTTTGGAATGCGCTCCAATCATGAAACAGCCCTGCATTCATTGGAAACAGGAGTATTGACACCTGTCGAAGGCGATTTACGCATCAGTTACGGGGTGAAAGATATTACCGATACGCCTACCGATAAAATTGCCTATCCGCTATGGATTCACTATATATCGTTTTACATCACACCATCGACTCAGACTTCCGGAAAGAGCTATTCGCTGGCAATAAAAGAGTTGCAATTGTGCTACGACCGTTTGGTGGTAGGGCTTACCAATCTTTCGTTAGCTGACCGTCTTTTGGTTTACCCAAATCCGGTGACAGACGGTGTGGCGCATGTGGCATTGGCTCTCGACAAACCTACCGATATACGAATGGAAGTGGTCAATTTAGAAGGTCGTATGTTGATGAACAAAAATTTAGAAGTGCAGTTCGGTGAAGTTACTTTGCCTTTGCAAGGTCTGTCTCAAGGCACTTATTTTGTTCGTCTCCACCAAGAAGACAAGACCGATTTGGTGAAAATTATGATAAAATAAGTCGGTTTCGTATTATTTTATCTTAAAAGTGGCGGAGCAAATTAATTGCCCCGTCACTTTTTTAGGTAGATGCCGTTTTTGCGGCGAAAGTATCAATAACCTAATATTTTCAACATCGATTTGTAACTTTGTTCCTTAGCGAACAGTTTGGTAACATATTCGCCATCTTCATCCTTATCGATAACTACCACTTTGGGACCGGGAATGAGGCAGTGTTGTATGCCGCCAAAACCGCTCAAGGCTTCTTGATAGGCACCCATGTGGAAAAACCCGACATATTGTTCCCTGTTTAAATCAATTTTAGGAAGGAAAACGGCGTTGGAGTGTGCTTCGGCATTGTAGAAATCTTCGCTGTCGCATGTAAGACCACCCATATTTACCCTTTCGTATTCAGAGTCCCAGTTGTTTATAGCCAACAGTACGTAACGCTGGTTGATAGCCCATGTATCCGGCAAAGTTGTCATAAACGAACTGTCAATCATGTTCCATAACTCGCGGTCGTTTTGCTGCTTTTGGTTAATGATGGAATAGAGCATGGCGCCACTTTCGCCGACTGTGTATGAGCCAAATTCGGTAAAAATATGTGGTTCGGGAATATTGTTGTTAGTGCACGTGTTTTTTATCTGTGCCACAATCTCTTCCGCCATGTATTCATAGTCGTAATCAAAATCTAAGTGCATTTGAATGGGAAATCCTCCGCCTATGTTCAACGAATCAAGTTCGGGGCAAATCTTTTTCAATTCGCAATAGAGGTTTACAGCTTTGTTCAGTTCGTTCCAATAGTAAGCGGTGTCTTTTATGCCGGTATTAATGAAAAAATGCAACAGTTTGAGGTGTACGTGCGGATTGTTTTGAATCTTCTCTTGGTAGTACGATAAAATGTCATTGTAGCGAATACCTAAGCGCGAAGTGTAAAAGTTAAATTTGGGTTCTTCTTCCGCTGCGATGCGTATACCGACGTTAAATTGCATATTATTGTCGGGTTGGAAGAGGTCTAATTCAAATTTGTTGTCCAATATGGGAATGACATTTGTAAATCCTTTGTTTATTAGATTTTGAATGTTTTCGACATATTGAGGACGTTTAAATCCGTTACATAGTATATAAGTGTCCGGTTTTAAATTTCCAGATTCGTATAGCGATTCTAAAATATTGATGTCGAATGCAGATGAAATTTCAATGTTTACATTGTTTTTTAGCACCTCTTCCATTACAAATGAAAAATGAGAGCTTTTTGTGCAGTAACAGTAATGATAATCGGCGTTGTAGTCTACTTTAGCCATAGCTACGTTGAACATACGACGTGCACGTTGTATATTTTCCCCTATTTTTGGTAAATAACAGATTCTTAATGGTGTACCATATTGTTTGATGACATCCATTAGTGGAATTCCAAACCAATTCAAATCGCCATCGGTGATTGTAAATTCCTCCTGATTTAGCTCGAAAGCCTGCTCGATTAGGTTAATGTATTTGTTTTTCATTTCCGATAGAATAAAAATCCAACTCAATTACATAATGATTTTTTTAGAAATGTAAGTAACTTGGATTGTTGAAAAATTAGAATTTAATGAAAATTGGATGCAAAAGTACATAAATATATTTGGAGTACAAAAGAAATATGCAAAAGAAAATAAGATAAAGGCAAAATTTATGTTTTCAATAGCAGAAAATGCATTATTTCAGGTTTTTAGCGATAGAAAAAAATCAGAAAACGGAACAACGGCGTCTTGTGTAAAATAATTTCCGTTTTGTAGAGGCAATATTTGTAGAAATTCAATACCTTTGCAAAAGAAAAGGAAATCTGTTTTTATGAAAAATAGTTTGTTTTGGAAATATCTGAAATATGCAGTTACAAACAAGTATCTGATTGTGGTACTGGTTTTTGTGGTGTATTGCCTCTTTTTTGACCAGCACAATTGGGTGAAACGTGCGAAAAATCGTTACAAAATAGCGGAGTTGGAATCGGATATTAATTATTACAAGGAAAAGATTGCAGACGATAATAAACAGATACAAAAGTATAGTTCGGGTACTGAAGAGTTGGAAAAAATGGCTCGCGAAACCTATTTTATGAAATGTCCCGAAGAAGAAGTTTTTGTGATAAAATGACACTACCAGCAAATGGAAAACCGCAGCGAGTGTCGGTAGTTTCCAAACCTTATATAGTTCGTCAGACCATTGAATTATTGCCGTTTTTGCTTCAAATAGGCGATGGGCGAAGCCGTACTGCTTTGAAATCACTTTTAACTCATCGTCGGATAACCGTCAATGGTGCAGTGGTTACAGCTTATAACTATAAGTTGCAAAATGGCGACCAAGTGGAGATAAAAGCCGGTAGTGTGCCCGCACCTAATCCCAATCATAAAATACAATTTGTTTACGAAGATAAAGATATGATTGTCATTGACAAAAAGCATGGTACGCTTGATGGTGGAACTGTTGATGACGGAAGAGAGCGTACTGCTTACTCCATAGCGTTGGAGCGTGCAAAGCGCAACAAACAGAACAACGTATTTTTGGTACATCGTTTGGAACGTGAAGCTTCCGGTCTTTTATTGATGACTAAGAGCGAAGAGACACAGTTACGTTTGCGCGAAGATGCTAAAAAAGGATTATTCAAACGCACTTTTGTAGCAGTATTGGAAGGAAAAATTTCCACCAAAAACGGACATTTGACACATTGGCTAAAAAAAACGCCTTACACGAAGACAACTATGGCTGCGGACACCGATAATGGCGGAATGCGTTCAGAACTCACTTATAAAACACTGAAAAGCAACGATTTGTTTTCGTTGGTTGAAATTTGTTTAATTACTGACCGAAAACATCAGATACGCGCACAGTTTGCAGCTATTGGTCATCCCGTAGCAGGCGATAAAAAATACGGTTCTACTGTCAATCCGCTGAAACGCCTTTGTTTGCATGCGTCCAAAATTGTGTTTTACCACCCGATAACAGGAAAGAAAATGGAAATTACAACCCCTATTCCGAAAGAATTTATGTAAATAGCGTTAAACAATTATTTAAAATCCATTTTATTTGTCTATATTTGTTTTTCAGATTTCAGAATTTGACCGATGGCACAGAAAACCCAACAATTATTGCAGAGCATTAACAACCCCGACGATTTGAAGAAGTTGGATATAAACCAATTGCCGGAACTTTGTCAAGAATTGCGCACGTTCATTATCGACGAATTGTCGCAAAATCCAGGTCATCTTGGCGCAAGCCTCGGCGTGGTGGAATTGTCGGTAGCATTGCATTACGTTTTCAATACGCCCTACGACAGAATTATTTGGGACGTTGGGCATCAGGCTTATGCGCATAAAATTTTGACAGGGCGGCGCGACCGTTTTCACACCAATCGTCAACTTGGTGGCATAAGCGGATTTCCGTCACCCAAAGAGAGCGAATACGACTCTTTCGGTGTGGGACATTCGTCCACTTCTATTTCAGCAGGTTTAGGAATGTCAATAGCAGCGCATTTGAACAATGAAGACCGCCAAGTGGTGGCGGTTATCGGTGACGGCGCCATGACGGGCGGACTTGCTTTTGAAGGAATTAACAACGCTTCTATCAATCCCAACAATTTGCTAATAATACTGAACGACAATCACATGGCTATTGACCCGATAGAAGGCGGATTAAGTAATTTTCTGGGGCGCATACATATTTCACCGACCTACAATCGGTTGCGTTTTCGACTTTATAAATTGTTACGTCGCATGCACATAATCACCGATAGTAGTCGTGGTAAAATTATTCGTTTTACCAATTCGCTGAAATCGTTGCGTGCAAATACCGGAAATAACATTTTCGAAGGATTGAGTATTCGTTACTTTGGTCCGGTTGATGGTCATAATATAGAATTGCTGATAGACACATTGCATCAAGTAAAACAATTCAATGGTGCGAAAGTAGTTCATATTATCACTAAAAAAGGCAAGGGCTATAAACCTGCCGAAAAATTGGCTACTGTTTGGCACGCCCCGGGAGAATTTGACCCTAAAACGGGTGAGCGTATTTTCCGTTACGATGGACAAAAACCACCGCTTTTTCAAGATGTTTTTGGGCATACTTTGTTGGAATTGGCGCAAAGCAACGAAAAAATTATGGGTATAACGCCTGCCATGCCGAGTGGCTGTTCTATGTGCATTATGATGAAAGAGATGCCGGAGCGTGTTTTTGACGTAGGCATTGCCGAAGGACATGCTGTAACTTTTTCGGCAGGTTTGGCTAAAGAAGGCTTGTTGCCTTTTTGTAACATTTATTCTTCGTTTATGCAACGCGCTTACGACAATGTGATACACGATGTTGCATTGCAAAATTTGAATGTGGTTTTGTGTGTCGATAGAGCGGGTGTTGTAGGCAGTGATGGCGCAACGCATCAAGGCTTGTTCGATTTGGCTTATTTCCGATGTATTCCAAACCTTACTATTGCTTCGCCACTTAACGAAATAGACCTGCGCAACCTAATGTACACGGCGCAATTGCCCGATAAAGGCGCATTTGTCATACGTTATCCGCGAGGGCGCGGTGTGTTGCTTGATTGGAAAAAACCGTTCGAAGAATTGCCCATTGGTAAAGGACAGTTGTTGAGCGATGGCACCGATGCTGCACTTTTGAGTATTGGTCCTATTGGGAATATAGCGCAAAAAGCGTTAGCCACATTGGCAACTAAAGGCATTTCGGTGGCGCACTACGATATGCGTTTTCTCAAACCGATTGATGAGGAAATTTTGTACCATGTGGGCAAAAATTTTGCAAAAATCATTACGCTTGAAGACGGTGTTATCAGTGGCGGTTTTGGTAGTGCAGTACTCGAATTTATGGCTGACAAAGGTTACAAGCCTTCTGTTATGCGTTTAGGTATTGACGACCAATTTGTGGAACATGGCACACAAGCGGAATTATACCATCTTTTGGGTTTGGACGAAGAAGGTATTGCTTCGTCAATTGAAAAATTCATAAACAGCGATATACTATGAAAATTATTATTGCCGGTGCCGGCGCGGTAGGCATACATTTGGCAAAAATGCTTGCCAAAGAAAATCAGGATATCATTCTTTTAGACGAAAATGAGGAGCGTTTAGATGAATTGGACACGCAGTACGACCTGATGATAAAAGTAGGTTCGCCTACTTCGTTGCAAGTGTTGCGTGAATGCGGAGCCAAGCATGCCGATTTGTTTGTGGCTGTTACGCCTTACGAAAGCGTAAATATGACTGCTTGTATGTTAGCCGGTAATATGGGCGCAAAAAAAACGGTGGCGCGCGTGGACAATTACGAATATCTTTCGCCCGAAAACTTGGCTTTTTTCCAAAAAATGGGTATAAACTCTCTTATTTATCCCGAACTTTTGGCTGCCAAAGAAATAGTAGCTTCGATAGGCAAGGGCTGGGTGCGAGAATACCGTACTTTTGAAAATGAAAAATTGGTGTTGATATGCCTGAAAATAAGAGATAACGCACCTTTACTTAACAAAACGTTCAGCACGGGATATTTCAGTCATAACAAATTTAGGATTGTAGCCATACGGCGTGCCAGCCAAACCATTATTCCGAAAGGCAACGACGAAGTGAAGGATGGCGATATTGTCTATTTCATTTGTCCCAAAGAAAATATCAATTTTATCAAGCAAGAGAGCGGTAAAACGGCTTTTAACATACACAACGTGATGATAATGGGCGGAAGCCATATTGCTCATGAAACTATGAAATTTTTGCCGTCGAACATTACCACTAAGATAATAGAAATGGATAGAGAAAAGTGTTACGCTTTGGCTGAAAAATTCAGCGATTCGCTTATTATACAAGGGGATGGGCGTAATATGGATTTGCTGAAAGAAGAAAGCATTGAAGACATGGACGCTTTTATTGCGGTTACGGGCAATTCTGAAGCTAATGTGTTGGCTTGTATGGCGGCTAAACGTTTGAATGTGAAACGAACCGTTGCCGAAGTAGAAAATATCGACTATATAGAATTGGCTGAAAATTTGGATATTGGTACCATCATCAACAAGAAATTGATAGCTGCGAGCCATATCTATCAAATGACTTTGGACGATGATGCGCTGAATGTCAATTGTTTGACCTATGCTGATGCGTTGGTTGTGGAGTTTAACGTGAAAGAAGGCGACAAAATAACCAAAGGTAAGATTAGGAACATCAAACTTCCTTCTGATGTGAATATCGGTGGTCTTATACGTAACGGCAAAGGCTACATTGTAACCGGCGAAAGCACTATTGAACCCAATGACCATGTGGTTGTATTCTGTATGGCTTCGAGTTTGCGCAAATTAGCTTCTTTTTTTACAAACTGATAAGATGACCATTACTTTCAATTGGCGGCAAATGTTCAAGACTTTGGGCATATTGCTGATTACGGAAAGCTTTTTTATGCTTGTTGCGGCTGGTGTAGCTGCCATCTATGGCGAATACGATTTGAAATATTTGCTTATTGTGGCGGCGGCTACTTTGGTGTGTGGCGGTAGTGCTTTTTTGCTTAATAAAAATGCTGACCGTAATGTTGGTATACGCGAAGGCTATACCATTGTAGGTTTGGTGTGGATTATTTTCTCTTTTTTCGGAATGTTACCGTTCTGGCTCAGCGGTGCAATCCCTTCCGTTAGTAATGCTTTTTTTGAAACTATGTCCGGTTTTACCACTACCGGTGCTACTATTTTGGACGATATTGAAGCGTTACCGCACGGTTTGCTTTTTTGGCGCAGTTTGATGCAGTGGATTGGCGGTATGGGAATAGTGGTGTTGTCGTTGGCGGTTTTACCGTTTTTGCGGGGCGGCACGCAACTTTTTATAGCTGAAGTTCCCGGCCCAACTTACGACAAATTGCAGCCGCGCATAAAAGATACAGCACGGCGTTTGTGGGGTATCTATTTAGTTTTGACATTGGTTGAAACCGTTCTGCTTTATTTGGGAGGAATGAGTTTGTTTGATGCTACGTGTCACGCTTTCAGCACTATGGGTTCGGGCGGCTATTCCACTAAACAAGCCAGTATTGCCCATTGGAATTCGCCATTCATTCACTATACAATCATTGTGTTTATGTTTTTGGCGGGTACTAATTTTTCTTTGTTGTACTATTCGTTGGTTAAGCGTGATTTCAAAAAAATGTTTCAAGATGAAGAACTTCGCTTTTATGTGCTTTTCATTATTGGAGCGGCATTGTTGATTTTTGTGAGTTTTATAGTTTACCATGCTGAAGGCAGCATTGAAGAGATGTTCCGTCAATCGCTGTTTCAAACGGTATCTATCATTACTACTACCGGTTTCAGTACTGCCGATTATATGTTGTGGCGTCCTATTACATGGATAGTTATATTATTGTTAATGTTTACCGGTGCATCGGCTGGTTCTATCAGTGGTGGTTTAAAAATTGTTCGTATTGTTGTGTTGTTTAAAAATGCTTTTTATGAATTTAAGCGACTTGTTCATCCGAAAGCAGTGTTGCCGATGCGAATGAACGGGCATCTTGTTTCGGAAACAATCATCAGTAACATTGTTGCTTTTGCTACTTTTTACGTTTTATTTATCATCGTTAGCGTAATGGTGGTAAATTTGGCAGGAATGAATCTCGAAGAAGCCATCGGTGCTGTTGTTACGTCTATCAGCAATGTAGGACCGGGTTTAGGGGCGACAGGACCAAGTGGCACATTCTCAGCTATTCCCGATTTCTGTAAATGGTATCTTGCATTTGTAATGTTAATAGGGCGTTTGGAACTTTTTACTATCTTTTTGCTCTTTTCACCTGCTTTTTGGAAAAAATAATAGTGTTTCTCTGCATAAAAAAAGCCGCAATCAGCGGCGTTTTTTGTAATATATGGTGTTGTTTCATTTGAAAAGCAACCGAAAAGCTTCTTCCGTTTTCTTTATAGGAACAATCTCTATTTTGGTTTTTTTGTGGCTGAGTTGTTTAAAATTAAAATCGGGTATTAAAATTTTTGTAAACCCTAATTTTTCGGCTTCGGTAATACGTTGCTCAATGCGGTTTACAGGTCGTATTTCGCCCGAAAGTCCTACTTCGCCTGTAATGCAAATGCCTGTCGGTACGGCAATATCTAAACTTGACGACAACACGGCTACCAGCACCGGTAAATCAATGGCAGTGTCGTTTACTCTGAGTCCGCCGGCGATGTTGAGAAAAACGTCTTTTTGTGCCAATTTAAATCCGGCGCGTTTTTCGAGTACAGCCAGTAGCATATTCAACCGCCGCGAATCGAAACCTGTAGCGGAACGTTGTGGGGTGCCATAAGCCGCTGTGCTTACCAATGCTTGCACCTCAATTAAAAATGGGCGTATTCCTTCCATGGTGGCAGCTACTGCCACACCGCTCAACCCTTGATGATTTTGCGACAGCAACAGTTCCGAAGGGTTGGAAACTTCGCGCAAGCCGTCCTGTTTCATTTCAAAAATAGCCAGCTCGTCGGTGCTTCCGAAACGATTTTTGTGCGAACGCAGCATGCGGTAAAAATAGTGACGGTCTCCTTCAAATTGCAGTACTGTATCGACAATGTGTTCCAGAACTTTGGGACCGGCAATACTTCCTTCTTTATTGATATGTCCGATAAGAATGACCGGTGTGCCGCTTTCTTTGGCGAAACGCAGCAAAGTTGCTGAACATTCGCGCACTTGGGTAATACTTCCCGGTGATGATTCGGCTATTTCGGTAGAAATGGTTTGTATGGAATCGATAATGACCAGTTCGGGTTGTATATTTTTGATGTGCACAAAAATTTGTTCCAATGATGTTTCGCTCACAATGTAGCACTTGGAGCGCATAGTGCCGATGCGTTCGGCGCGTATTTTCAGTTGGCTGGTGCTCTCTTCACCGGAAACGTACAAAATTCGGCGACCTTCCATATTCAATGCCACTTGTAGTACCAGTGTCGATTTGCCGATGCCGGGTTCACCGCCGATAAGTACCAGCGAGCCTTTTACTAATCCTCCGCCTAACACACGATTGAGTTCCGGTGAGCGCGTGTCGATGCGTTTTTCGCTTTGCGCTTCTATCTCTGTAATAAGTTGCGGTTTTTGTTTGGCGGTTTCTCCTAAAATTGTAGCAATTTTCGATGTTTTTTCCTCACGAATAATCTCTTCCGTGTAGGTGTTCCATTCGCCGCAGGCTGCACATTTACCTATCCATTTGGGGGATTCGGCACCGCAATTTTGACACACATAAACCGATTTTATTTTAGCCATAATTATTTAGCTGTTTTTATTTTGTACAAAGATAATGAATTGGCTAACACAAAAAAAGCTTTTTAGATTTTTCCCAAAAAGCTTTTTTACTTGTCCTTATTTAGCGCAGGTAAGTAAATTTGCGCAGGATATTTTTTTATTGTTTAGAAAAAATCATTGCTTTTTTTGATTGAGAGTAATAGATTATTAATGTATCATTTTTAATAGTAACTAAATCTGAATTATAAATTGCATATGTAAATTTCTCTCCCCATTCAGGCTCTTTAACTAATGTTATTAAGAGATCTATAAACTGAATGCTATCATTTTGAATTAAATATTTGCCTTCAAAAGTATTTCCTAAAGTATGCCCGCTTACATTCTCGGAATCTTTAAAATTTATTTCTACAGATTTCTCAATATCTTTTGGTTCTGTAATAAAAGAACAATCGGATAAATCTGCATATGCAATCAATTTCCAGTTATATATTATGGAAGTTTTATTAATAGAAACTAAATCACTCGTATCAAGCACAATGCTTTGAAACGTGCACAATGTATCATAATTCGTGTTATTAGAATTTTCAACATTCGTAGAGTTATTGTTTGTATTCTCTCTATTTGCAAGAGAATCATTTTTAGAGCAACTCAAACTTAGAGTTATCAACATTAAGAATAATAAATTTGTCAAGGTTTTCATAGTATATTTATTTTATGGTTATTGTCTTTTTACATTGGCTACAACTAATAGTAGATATATTATCAATAAATCCCGTTTTTCACAACATTTTAGGGATTAAATAATTTAAAAAGATAATGCTTTCCTGATTGAGATTTCAGCAACATAATATAATTGCAGTGGCTTTGCGTACAAGAAGATACATCAATCTCTGAATCTGAAATTCCTGAGTATAACAATCGCCCATCTGTTGTAAACAAGAAAAATTGGCAATTACTATAAGACGAGTCCAAATAAATTCGACCGGTTTTCATATAAGCGTCTTTTTCTTTATAATCGTTTTGCCGAATATCTGATGTAACAATTTCAACGATGATATTAGACGACACAGAACAGCCACACGAATCTACAATAGTAACACTATACGTTCTGTCTTCTGAAGTATAGCACCACGGTGCTTCTATAGTTGTGTCTGAAAGTGCATCACTCGGTGTCCAATTGTAGGTATAAGGCGGGATTCCACCGCCAACTCCGCATCGTGCCGGCAAACGACAAGAATCATTTCGTTCTTTGAGTATCGTACAGGGTTCAGGAATTATTCCCCAAGAAGAAAACCTAACCCTAATACTATCGGATGCCATTTGTCCATGCGCATCGGTAACAGTCAATGTGAATTTTTCCCAAGTTTGATCTAGAAAATAATCTTTAAAATACGGATTTGCTATGGTATCACTGTTTAAAAAAGTATTGGCTTGATACACGGTACTACCTATACGCACATTACACGACCATTGGTAGCGAAAGGGCGGAACACCGCCTGTTAGTTGTAATCGACTACCTATAAATGCTGTATCGGTTGAAGTTGCTTCCAAATTATGACTACAAAAAGTCGTGTCGTTACCTAAACGAACCGTTAAGTTAGCTCCAAAGCTAAGCTGTATGGAAATACAACAAAATAATAAAACAACAAGTTTTTTCATGGCTATTGTGTTATGTGGTTAATTCACTTGTTTTGTGTCAATTATATTATTGGCAAAATTATGAAGCTTAAACTAGTAATGCAAATATAAGAATAAAAAATGAATATATATATATATGTTGTTAAACATATTTTAATAGTTTTATTAAAAGAGAAAAAAGTCCCACATATTTTTATGTAGGACTTTTATTACATAGTTCACTTTTTGTTAATCAATTATATCAAATCCGCAATAAGGCACCAGCACTTTAGGAATGCGGATGTCGTCGGGGGTTTGATTGTTTTCGAGCAATGCGGCAACGATGCGCGGTAACGCCAGTGCCGAACCGTTTAGTGTGTGGCAAAGTTCCGTTTTTCCGGAAGCAGTCTTGTAGCGACATTTCAAGCGATTGGCTTGATAGCTCTCAAAATTGGATACGGAACTAACTTCCAACCAGCGGTCTTGCGCCACCGAATAGACTTCAAAATCGAAACACAAAGCAGCGGTAAAGCTCATATCGCCACCACAAAGGCGCAAAATGCGGTAAGGTAATTCCAGTTTTTGCACCAAACTTTCCACATGTGTCAGCATCTCTTTGTGCGATGTTTCGGAATGTTCGGGCGTATCAATGCGCACAATTTCTACTTTTGAAAATTCGTGTAAACGGTTTAACCCGCGCACATCTTTGCCGTACGAGCCTGCTTCGCGGCGAAAACATTGTGTATAAGCGCAATTTTTGATAGGCAGTTCGTTTTCGCTCAAAATGACGTCTCGGTAGATGTTGGTAACAGGCACTTCGGCGGTCGGAATCAGGTAGAGATTGTCCGTTTGGCAGTGATACATTTGTCCTTCTTTATCAGGTAGTTGCCCCGTGCCGTAGCCCGACATTTCGTTAACGACAGTCGGAGGAATTACTTCCAAATAGCCGGCTTTTTGCGCTTCATCTAAAAAGAAATTGATGAGTGCGCGTTGCAAGCGAGCGCCTTTGCCTTTGTAAACGGGAAATCCCGCTCCTGTGATTTTTACGCCCAATTCAAAGTCAATTAAATCGTATTTTTTTGCTAAATCCCAGTGCGGAAGCGGTTCAAAATCGAAAACAGGGATTGTCCCGCCTGTTTTTTCTACCACATTGTCGGCGGCTCCGGTGCCTTCCGGCACGGAATCTTTCGGTAAATTGGGGATTTGTAGCAGCAAATTTTGTATAGAAGTAGCCAATTCATCCATCTTAGCGGATAGTTCGCGACTTTTTTCCTTGCATTGGGTAGTTTGCGATTTTGCGCTTTCCGCTTCTTCGCGTTTGCCTGCCTGTATCAGCGCACCTATAGTTTTAGAAATTTGATTGACTTCGGCTAACGTGGCATCCAATTCCTTTTGCGTGGCGCGGCGGTCGGTGTCGTAGGCAATTACTTCATCAATTATTTTTTCAGCTTCGGCAAAATGTTTTTTGTTCAAACGACGAATAACATCGTCGCGATTTTCTGTGATAAATTTAAGTGTTAGCATAACTTTCTTTAGAGTTTTATAACAACCTACAAAGGTACGGATTTTTATTCAAAAAGTAGAGGATTTTGCAAATTTGATAAGTAATTTTAGTAGCAAAGCCATGAGTGTTTAAATGTTATTCAAATTAGTTTTAAAACTAAAACATCTGCCAAAATGACAATTAAAAGAATAAAAAACCGCCAAAATGACACCTTGAAAAAGAATTGTTGAATTTTGTTTTGTGTTACAAATAGAAATTTTTAAAAACAAATCTTTTAATTTATTGTAATTCAATTAGTTAAGCAGGTTGTAATATTGATTTGTATAATTAATGGCATTGCTTTTGTAATAATATAGACGAATGAAAGTATAAACAATTTAAATATTAGGAGGACAAAATTATGACACTTGTAAGAGGAAATCAAAACTGGTTACCATCAATTTTCAGCGACATGTTTGATAATGATTTTATGGCGCGTGCTAACGCAACAGCTCCGGCAATCAACGTAAAGGAATCGCCCGACAACTATTTGGTTGAAGTAGCGGCTCCGGGTATGACGAAAAAGGATTTTTGTGTGCGTATCGACGAGGAAAACAACCTTGTTATTTCACTCGAAAAGCAAGAAGAAAAGAAGGATGAAAACAAAGAAGCGCGTTATTTGCGCCGCGAATTTGCCTACTCAAAGTTTGAGCAAACAATTATTTTGCCTGACGATGTAGACAAAGAAAAAATTGCTGCTTCGATGGACAACGGCGTGCTCAACATTCATCTGCCTAAACTTTCCAAAACGGAAATAAAGAAAGCGCAACGTATGATTGATATCAAATAAGTATCGCATTGATAGTAACAAAAAAAGGGCGAACCAATTGGTTCGCCCTTTTTTGCGCAGAGATATTTTTTAGTTTCTTTTCTCTTTAATGCGAGCTTTTTTACCGGTCAAATCGCGCAGATAATAGAGTTTAGCGCGACGAACTTTGCCGACTTTATTAACTTCAATCTTTTCGATGAAAGGCGAATCAAGCGGAAAAATACGCTCAACACCAATATTATCGGACATTTTACGTACGGTAAAGCGTTTTTTATCGCCATGACCTGAAATTTTGATAACAACGCCGCGATACTGCTGTATACGTTCTTTATTTCCTTCAGTAATACGATAATCGACTGTAATAGTATCACCGCTCTTAAATGCGGGAAGAGTTTTGCCGCTTGCAAATGCTTGTTCGGCGATTTTAATGAAATCCATTGTTTTAGAATGATTTAAATTAAATACTAGTGCAACATTCACAGGTCTCTCTTTTCCTATCAGCGGTTACACGAAACGGAGGGCAAAGGTACGTTATTTTTTTCGTATTACCAATATTTTTTTACTTTTTATTTTACGGTACGTTTCAAACTCTCCGAAATCAGTCGTTTCAGCGACATGACATACTCTTGATTAACATTGCGTTTCTCCGGTTTGTACAAGTTAGAATATTTTGTAGGCACTAAATCGAATTTCATATTATCGAAGTCCGAAGTGTTGCCTCTTATTTTTAAAGCCAATCGGATGGGCGACAGCGTTTCAATGTGGGCGTTGTAGTTCTGGCTCAAATCGTAGCGTCCCGCTACAATTGCGCTGTAGTTGCCCATGCTGATAACGAACGGGTAAAGGTCAACTTCGTTTTTATAAACAGTCATTTCTACGCTGAGGCTGTCCACCAAATTTTTCGTTTTCCGACTGAAAAGTAGTGTTTTTGCTATTTTGCTGAAAGTTTCACTGTCCATCAACACTAAATCTTTTCCTTCAATAGCAGCCGCTCCGCGTAAAGTAGATAATTTCAGGTCATAATTGGCTTTGAGATAGGTTTCTGCCGACAGATGAAATTGTGCTTTACCTTCAAACGATTTCAACATAGGTATAATTGTATCGATGCTGGGTATCATGTGTATCAATTGTTTGATGTCAATGTTGAGCAGGTGAAAGTTGATGCCTGTAAAGAGATGATTGCGGCGGTCTGAACGGTACATTGCCGTCAATTGCATTTGTGCGGCATCGCACGTGAAGCCCATTTGTTCCAGTATTGCAACGCCGTCTTTTATGGTTAATGTGCCGCCAACATTTTGTATAAGATTGTTGTTATAGAGGGCGTTTTCTATTTTGGTATTCAAAGTCAAATCTACTCCTTTCGGTACCATAAACGGGTCGGCTTCCTTTTCGGCAGGTGTTTCGTTGATGTCGGTTGCAGTTATGGCTGCGCTGTCGTTGCCAAATCCGCTGATTAAATCCAGCAGTTGATTAACGTTGGTCATACCCGACACGAAATCAAATTCTCCTTTCAGTAAATCTTTTCCGGTGATAAATTTGCGTATGTTTGTTGCTAAACCGGTCAGTTTAAAGTCCGAATCTTCTATAATGATGTGGCTGTCGCTGATGTTGAGTTGGCGTGGCGTAAAATCGAACTTAACAATAGGAATGTGTATCGTTGGTTTTATGCTTGCCAATTGTAGGTTGCCTTCGCTGAAATCGACATTCAGACGCGGATTAAAGCGCAAGTAGAGGTTCTCTTGCGTTTCGTCGTAAGTGGTAGTAGCGCTTATTTTTATGGCATTTGTCTTCATTTGTAAGAACGAACCCATTTTTGCCGACAAATTTTGGCTGTTATAGGTGAGTTGTAGGCGAGGGTGTTTGGGATTACGGCGCGAGGGAGACAATGTAATTTCTCCTTTCGGCTGTGTAACGTCAATATCGATGGTGTCTAAATTTGCTGTCAGACGTTGCATATCGAAAGCGCAAACGGCGGAAATTAGTTTGGTGGTGTCCATAAAATTGCCGATTGCCATATCAATGTCCGCATCTTGCAAATGTGCGTTAAAACCGTCAATCATTTTCACGGTTAAATCGGGGCTGGCGAGTTTAGCCGATAGTATTGAGGGAATTTTTTTAGTGTCAATGGCACTTGGCAGGCTGATATTGAGACGTGCCGATGGTGTTTTAGCCGACAAACTGTCGTAAATGGCGTCCAAATTGGTAAAATTGAGTGCAATGTTGGCGCGTATTTTATTTAAATTTAAATTAACGGCATCGTTTAGTGCAAATTTGCCGGTAATAGCAGCTGTGGTTCTGCCTTGTATATCTGCTTTCATATCGGCAGGCAGCAGTGGTTTTATGTCAGGTAAATTCAGGTCGGCTTTCAGTTGCAAATCACAATACATTTTGTCTAAAACATCGTCTATTTTGCCTGATAGATTGAACGAACTGCCGCCTGTCTGTGCGGATAGTTTTTCGATGTGGGCAGAGGACAATTCCCCTTTGTTTAGGTTTAAATTTGCCGTCGTGGTTAATGCAACGTTGCGGAACGTGTAAGGCAGTTCGGCATAAGCGAAAGTGCCTTTTGTTAAATTCACGCGTGCGGCGATATTCGGCAACAATGAGTCATTGTAAATACCTGTTGCTGTGCCGGTTATGGTGGCATTTCCATCAACGCTGATAGCTTTGAGTGAGCTGGTGAAAGTGGACGGAACTAATTTTAGCAACTGCTTGATATTCCATGTGTTAGTGGCAAAATCAAGGTTGAGCGCAATGTCTTTGTTTGCTTTGTAGGCAGCTTGTCCGCTAAAAGTAATGGTATAGTCGTTCAGGGCAATTTTAGCTTTGTCCAAAGTCAGTTCTTTTGTTTCTAAATCTGCCGAAAAAGGCACAGCTAAAAGTACGTTGGCGGATTTCAGATAATCGGCTTTGTCCATAGTAAACGAACTATTTGGCAACAAGAGCGTTATTGCGCCTTTCACATTATTGCCGATTTTTTCTCCGTCAATAATTAATTCCAAATTTTCTAAATTGGCTGCCATTGGTGTAGAATCATTCATCGAAAATTCCATATTGCCTAATTCTACCAAAGCGCGCAAATCTCCATTGTCGTTATCAATGCCGCCATTGATATTTAGGTTCAAATTGTGTGCGGCTGCGCTTATTTTAGCTTGGCGGTCGGTGTAGAAAGCCGTAACATCGGAAATATTTATCTTTTTCAATTGAATAATATCAAAAGGCATTTTGAAAGGCGTTGTATCATTGTCTTCTTTGGTTACAAAAACATCGAAGTTCGATGCGCCCAATGTGTCGGTGTAGAGGTTGGCAAAAAGGTGACGTAGGTAAAATTTTTCAAGAATGACTTCTTCGTTGCGCAAAAATGCATCCAATTTAATTGTTGCGGTGCAATCTTCAACAAAAATCACTGTGTCCGAAGGCGATTCCGGCATCGGATTTTTAAGGCACAAATTTTTAATGTGCAGCCCGAAGCTTGGGAAAGTGCTAAAAAACGTTAAATCAACTTTTTCTAACGATGTTTCACACGTAACAAATTTGGGTAATTGGTCGCGTACAACGGAAGTTAATCTTTCGGGAGTAAATACTATCCAAATGGCAATGACGGCTGCTATCAGAAACATAACGATATGCAACAGCACTGTGATGCCGATGAATTTCAATAATTTTTTCATAGTTGTTTAATTTTTTACTTTAACGAACGATTTTCGAGTGCCGAAATCATCTTCGCATACTAAAGTAGAATCGGTAAGTGTTCGAATAGTGTAAGTTTTCGGAATGTTGCCGCCTACTTCCATAATGTGTATTTGTGTTAGTCGTGCTTTTTCCAACGTCCATACAAACGGTTGAGCTTCCGCTTCAGTTACATCGTCGCCGGTGTCCCATGTAGCGCCGTTCACTTTTACCGTTGTGTCTTTTAGGTGAAGTTTGTAGTCGGAATAGGTTGCATCGTAGCGGTAATACTCGTAAGTGCCTTGTGGTGCACCTGCTACTTGCGACGGGCGACGCCATTTACCTATCAATAACGTTCTGTCAAAGCCCGGTTCTATAGGGTCGCACGCCCCGAAAGTAATTATTACGGCAATAATTGCAACTGTCCAAATGAGATTTTTCCTTTTCATTATTAAGTGTTTTTATTTTTTTTAACAAAAAAAACAAAGTTATTTCAAAAAAATTGAATTTACAAATTTTCGGAAATTAATTTTTACGCACGCTTTGGTTGTAACTGTATTTTCTTCGAGCTTTTCCGCATTGTTAGTAAATAATTCCCTTACGGCGTGGTTTTGTCGCCTTTTTTTGCTATTTTTGCACTCGATTTTTAGAAACATGAAAAAAACAGAATTTTATTTTGTTTATGTTCATAAGTGATATTTGAGTGCCGAGCGAATATTCGGACACAACGGTATTATAGCAAAGACCTTTGAGCGGTGAGATGATTGTGGTTGCTGCCAAATAAACAGCGATGAAAGAGATTTTCTTTTTTACAAAAGGGCAAAAGGTGGCGATGTTGGTACTGCTTATTCTGTTGGTAATCAGTATAATTGTAGATATTTTGATTTCTACAAACACAAAACGGGCGACCAACAATGATGCAGAGGCAGATGCTCAATTTAAACAAGAAGTAGCCGATTTTTTCGCGCAATTGACCGATGTTAGGGAAGAGAGCTATTATTCGCCGTTTGAAGAAAGAGTGTCGATAGAACGCTACAAAAGTCACGAAAAACAAGCGGAACTGAGTGTTTTTGACCCAAATACGTTGGATTCGGCGGGATTTGTGAAACTCGGACTTAAACCGTACATCGCCCGAAATATAGTAAATTACAGAAAAAAAGGCGGTGTTTTTG
Source organism: Bacteroidales bacterium (assembly GCA_012837685.1). Classification (GTDB taxonomy): domain Bacteria; phylum Bacteroidota; class Bacteroidia; order Bacteroidales; family Paludibacteraceae; genus DUQS01. The sequence continues at coordinate 758 of DUQS01000091.1, read as the reverse complement.
CAACAGCCGATGATTTCGGTAAAATATATGGCATTGATGCACGACAATTGGAAACGCTAAAACCGTACATTCGCATTGCCAAAACGGAGTTGAAGGAAAGCACAGAAAAGTCGAAAACAAAGGAAATAGTGCCTGCAACTCCTATAGAATTGAATACTGCCGATACTACCGAACTGATTCAATTGCCGGCGATAGGCAGCGGTCGTGCCAAGCAAATAGTAGCTTACCGCAAACGGTTGGGTGGGTTTAGTTCGGTAGAGCAGTTGCTCGAAATTCACTATTTTACGCCGGAAGTGTTGGCAAAAATAGAGCCTTATGTATCGGTAGCGGCAGATTCTATAAAGCCCATTTTGGTGAATAGGGCAAGCGTTGAAAAACTGAAAGCGCATCCGTACATTAATTTTTATCAGGCTAAAGCCATTTACGAATTGCGCAGAAAAAAGGAATCGCTCAACAGCATTGACGATTTGAAAGAATTAGCCGAATTTACGCCTGAACAGTTGCAAAAATTGGAACCTTATTTGGATTTTACGAAAATAAAGTACGAATATAAGTATAAAAAGAAATAACTATTAACTTATTAATCAACAAATTATGAAAATTAAAGTAAATCATGTGAATGAACCTACATGGATTGAGTTGACGGTAAGTACTAAATTGCCGAAAAATTTGCTGCCTCTGAAAGAAATGGCACACAACTTATGGTGGGTGTGGAACAGCAGAGTAAAAGAACTATATAAAAGCATTGATCCCGAATT
>DUQS01000009.1 GCA_012837685.1 Bacteroidales bacterium | reverse complement strand
TGTTTTTCGAATGGACATATTCTTTCGTAAATTCATTTTTTTTGCTTAAATTTGCCATTTAAAATATGTACTAAAATTTTTAGATTATGGAAACAATAGATTGCCTTATTATCGGTTCGGGACCTGCGGGATTTACGGCAGCCATTTATGCCGGTAGAGCCAATTTATCGCCGGTGCTTTACGAAGGAATACAACCCGGTGGACAATTGATTACTACTACTGAAATAGAAAATTTCCCAGGTTATCCCGAAGGTGTTGATGGCAACATAATGATGGACGATTTTCGCCGTCAGGCATTGCGTTTTGGAACGGATATTCGGTCAGGAATTGCTACAGCGGTCGATTTTAGCAGTTATCCTTATAAAGTGGAAATAGACAAAGAAAAAACAGTTGCAGCTAAAACTGTTATTATTTCCACAGGTGCATCTGCCAAGTATTTGGGCTTGCCCGATGAAAAAAAATATGCCGGTAAGGGCGTTTCGGCTTGTGCTACATGCGACGGCTTTTTCTACCGCAAAAAACGTGTGGCGGTGGTAGGCGGTGGCGATACCGCTTGTGAGGAGGCTATTTTTCTTTCGGGTTTAGCTGAAAAAGTCTATATGATTGTGCGCAAGCCATTTTTGAGGGCTACAAAAATAATGCAAGAGCGCGTTTTTAACACGCCTAACATTGAAGTATTGTTTGAGCATCAAACGTTGGGATTGTTTGGTGAGGAATTTTTGGAGGGTGCTACGCTAGTAAAAAGAAAAGGCGAAATCGACGAAACCGAGGTAAAAATAGCTATTGACGGATTTTTCTTGGCGATTGGACATCATCCCAATTCCGATATTTTTAAACCTTATTTAGAAACGGACGAAATTGGCTACATTAAAACGTTACCGGATACGCCGAAAACAAAAATAGCTGGTGTATTTGCCGCAGGCGACGTTGCCGACCCGAATTACCGTCAAGCCATTACTGCGGCGGCAAGTGGTTGCAAAGCAGCCATTGAAGCTGAACGCTTTTTAAAAACTAAATGATATGTTGTCGAAAATTATTTCGGAAAAAAACATCGAAATCTTACGCCAATTATTGAATGGCGCAGAAAACATTGCTATTGTTACTCACATTTCGCCCGATGGCGATGCTGTGGGCTCTTCATTGGGTTTGGCGCATTTCCTGAAAGGTTTGGGCAAACAGGCAACGGTGATTGTACCCAACCGTTTTCCCGCTTTTTTCAATTGGCTTTCGGGCGCACAGGACATTATTATATATGAAGAACAGAATGAGGCAGCTCAAAAAGCCATTTCGGAGGCGCAACTCATTTTCTGTCTGGATTTTAACTCGTTAGACCGAATAAACGGTGTTGCTTCGTTAGTAAAAAGTTCAGAAGCAAAAAAAGTGTTGATAGACCACCACGTCAATCCGAAGGAATTTTGCGATGTTATAATTTCGCATCCCGAAATATCATCGACTTCTGAACTTGTTTTCAGAGCTATTTGCCGTTTGGGTTATTTCCCCGATATTACCAAAGAGTGCGCCGAAGCGATTTATGTGGGTATGATGACCGACACGGGAAATTTTTCTTATAACTCTCAACAACCGGAAATTTATCAGATTATTTCCGAACTTTTGTTTAAAGGAATTGATAAAGATGCCATTTATTCGCGAGTTTACAATACTTATTCGGTCAATCGTATGCGTTTGATGGGGTATTGTTTGAGTCGTAAAATGAAAATTTTTCCCGAAGTGCGTGCGGCAATTATGGTATTGACATTGGAAGAACAAGAACGTTTCGACTATCAAGTGGGTGATGCTGAAGGATTTGTCAATCTGCCTCTTTCCATCGAAGGGATTGATATTTCCGTATTGGTGCGCGAGGATGCAAAAAAAATAAAACTTTCGTTCCGTTCACAGGGCACATTTCCCGTTAATAAAATGGCAGAAATGTTTCGTGGCGGTGGTCATTTGAACGCTGCCGGTGGCGAAAGCTACCAATCGATGCGCAAAACGTTGTGGAAATTAGAAAATTTAATTAAAAACCGTGCCGATTTTGAATCGACGGTCGCTTCTTCGGAAGTTGATGAATAAATTATGAAATACGTTATTATACTTGGCGATGGCATGGCTGATGAGCCGATAGCCAAATTGGGCGGAAAAACGCCTTTGCAGGTAGCTAATAAGCCAACTATTGACCGTTTGGCTAAAATGGGGCGCAACGGTTTGTTGCATACGGTTCCTGACGGTTTTCAGCCCGGTAGTGAAATTGCCAATTTATCGGTGTTGGGCTACGATGTCCCGAATGTATTTGAAGGTCGCGGTACATTGGAAGCTGCAAGTATGGGCGTGCCTATAGCTGACGGCGAAATGGTGATGCGTTGTAACCTTATTTGCATTGAAAACGGCAAAATAAAAAACCATTCGGCAGGACACATTTCTAACGAAGAAGCTTCCGAACTGATAGCTTTTTTGCAACAAAATTTGGGTTCCGATACGGTACACTTTTTCAATGGTGTTTCGTACCGCCATTTGCTAAAATTGAAAGGTGGCGACAAGCGTATTGTTTGCACGCCTCCTCACGATGTTCCGGGCACTCCGTTTGCCGATGTAATGGTGAAAGCCGCCGTTCCCGAAGCGCAATCAACCGCCGATGTGTTGAACGATTTGATTTTACGTTCACAGAAACTACTTGAAAATCAACCTGTTAATGTTAAACGCAAAGCTTTGGGCAAAGACCCTGCCAACAGTGTTTGGTTTTGGTCGCCCGGCTACAAACCGGCTATGCAACCGCTATCGGAGCTGTTCAATATCCGTTCCGGAACGGTTATTTCGGCTGTTGATTTGATAAAAGGTATCGGTATCAGTGCAGGATTGAAATCGGTTGATGTGGAAGGAGCAACGGGATTGTTTGATACCAACTACGAAGGCAAAGCGCAAGCGGTCATTGAAGCGTTGAAAACGGACGATTTTGTCTTTGTACATGTTGAGGCGAGCGACGAAGCAGGACACGAAGGCGATGTGGATTTGAAGATAAAAACGATAGAATATCTTTCGGAACGATTAGCGAAACCGATAGTGGAAGCCGTTACAAAAATGGACGAGCCGGTAACTATTGCCGTGTTGCCCGACCATCCTACGCCGTGCTGTTTGCGTACGCATACGAGTGCTGCCGTGCCGTTCATCATCTACAATCCGAATGCCACACCTGACGCAGTAGAAACTTTTGATGAATTTGCTGCACAAAAAGGCGTTTTTGGAACGCTCTCAGGCGATGGATTTATGCAATTATTAATGAACAATAAATAAACGATTTTATATGGAACTTAAAGAACAAGAGCAATTTAGACGACAAAGTCTTGATATGTTGCGCCAAATGGGCATCGACCCGTATCCTGCGGCAGAATATCCAACAGACGCTTTTTCTACCGATATAAAAGCTGAATTTAAAGATGAAGAATCGGGCAAACCTGTCTGTATAGCCGGTCGTATTATGAGCCGTCGCATTATGGGTAAGGCATCTTTTATCGAATTGCAGGACTCGAAAGGTCGTATTCAAGTCTATGTGTCGCGTGATGATATCAATACCGAAGCGCAACCGGAAATGTACAATACCGTGTTCAAAAAGTTGCTTGATATTGGCGATATTATTGGAGTTAAAGGCTTTGTTTTTCGCACACAGATGGGCGAAATCAGCGTTCATTGTCAGGAATTGACTGTTTTGAGCAAATCGTTGCGACCATTGCCGATTGTGAAATACAAAGACGGTGTAGTTTATGATAAATTCGATGACCCTGAATTGCGCGCTCGTCAACGTTACGTCGATTTGATAGTGAACGATGGCGTGAAAGATACGTTTTTGAAACGTGCCACCATTTTGCAAACAATTCGTGCTGTGTTCGACGAAGCAGGTTATACCGAAGTGGAAACTCCTTCTTTGCAAATTATTCCGGGAGGTGCCAGCGCACGTCCGTTTATTACTCATTTCAATGCGCTCAACATTGATATGTATATGCGAATTGCTACGGAATTGTATCTGAAACGCTTGATTGTAGGCGGTTTTGAAGGTGTTTATGAAATCGGCAAAAATTTCCGTAACGAAGGAATGGATAAAAACCATAATCCCGAATTTACTTGCATGGAACTTTATGTGCAGTATAAGGACTACAATTGGATGATGGATTTTACCGAAAAACTATTGGAACGTGTTTGTATAGCTGTAAACGGTTGCAGCGAAAGCGTTATCGACGGTAAAACAATTAGTTTTAAACCGCCTTATCGCCGTTTGTCGATATTAGATGCCATAAAAGAAAAAACCGGCTACGATTTGACCGACAAATCGGAAGCCGAAATTCGCAAAATATGCTTGGATTTGAAAATGGAAATAGATGATACAATGGGTAAAGGCAAACTGATTGACGAAATTTTCGGCGAATTTTGCGAAGGTTCGTTTATTCAGCCCACGTTTATTACCGATTATCCGGTGGAAATGAGTCCTTTAACAAAAATGCACCGTAGCAAAAAAGGTCTTACCGAGCGTTTCGAGTTGATGGTGAACGGTAAAGAATTAGCCAACGCTTACAGCGAGTTGAACGACCCTATAGACCAAGAAGAACGTTTCAAAGAACAGATGCGTTTGGCTGACAAGGGAGACAACGAGGCGATGCTTATCGATAAGGATTTTTTGCGTGCTTTACAATATGGTATGCCGCCTACTTCGGGCATTGGTATTGGCATTGACCGTTTAACTATGTTTATGACGGGAAAAACTACTATACAGGAAGTTTTGTTGTTTCCGCAAATGAAGCCCGAAAATGTGCAGAAAAAAGACAGTGCGGAACGCTATACCGAAATTGGCGTGCCGACCGAATGGGTGGAACCGTTGCAGAAACTTGGCTACGATATGGTGGATAAGTTAATAGGAGTGAATCCCAATAAGTTGCATCAAGACCTTTGCGGTTATAACAAAAAAAACAAACTTGGTCTCGCCAATCCCACCAAAGAAATGGTGGAGCAGTGGTGTAAAAACCCCGAAGAATAACAATTAAACGGTATTTATCAGGAATTTTATTTATCGTTAATTGTTTTTAGTTTTAGCGTTATATTTTATATCTTTGCGTTATTGGCTTATTTTATTGAAATGAAACAAATAATCTAAATTATCATGAATACAATTGAGCAAATGAACAAAGCAGCCGACAATATTCGTATATTGGTGGCAGCAATGGTTGAAAAGGCAAAATCCGGTCATCCGGGCGGCGCAATGGGTGGCGCAGATTTTATTAACGTACTTTATTCCGAATTTTTAGAATACGACCCGCAAAATCCTCTTTGGGAAGGGCGCGACCGCTTTTTTCTCGACCCCGGTCACATGGCGCCGATGTTGTATTCGGTGTTAGCTTTTACAGGCAAATTTTCGTTGGACGATTTGCAACAACTGCGTCAGTGGGGCAGTGTAACGCCCGGTCATCCCGAAGTAGATGTGATGCGTGGCATTGAAAATACGTCAGGTCCGTTAGGACAAGGTCATGTGTTTGCGGTTGGTGCGGCTATTGCTGCCAAACATCTGAAAGCTAAATTTGGCGATGTGATGAACCAAACCATTTATGCTTTTATTTCCGATGGCGGCGTTCAGGAAGAAATTTCGCAAGGTGCAGGGCGCATTGCCGGAACGCTCGGATTGGACAATCTTATTATGTTCTACGATGCCAACGATATTCAACTTTCGACTGAAACAAAAGAAGTTACAAGCGAAGATACGGCTAAAAAATACGAAGCTTGGGGTTGGCATGTCATCAAAATAGACGGTCACGATGTGAAAGCTATTCGCGAAGCATTGACAGCCGCCAAAGCCGAAAAAGAGCGTCCTACGCTTATTATTGGGCAAACAATAATGGGCAAAGGTGCATTGAAAGCCGATGGTTCGAACTTCGAACGCAGTTGCGCTACGCATGGTGCGCCGCTTGGTGGCGATGCTTATCGCAATACGGTAAAAAATCTTGGAGGCAATCCCGATAATGCGTTCGTATTTTTCGATGAAACAAAGGAGATTTATGCCAAACGTGCTGCCGAACTGAAAGAAATTGTGGCTAAAAAGTTAGCTGCTAAAGCCGAATGGGCAAAAGCTAATCCGCAGTTAGCTGCCAAATTGGACTATTTCTTTTCGAGGAAAGCACCAAAAATCGATTGGTCGCTGGTGCAACAGAAACCCGACCAAGCCACACGTACGGCTTCGGCTACGGTGTTGGCGCAATTGGCGCAACAAGTTGAAAATATGGTGGTTTCATCTGCCGATTTGTCCAATTCCGACAAAACAGATGGTTTTCTGAAACAGACGCAAGCCATGGTGCGTGGCGATTTTTCGGGTGCATTTTTGCAAGCCGGCGTGGCAGAACTGACTATGGCGTGTGTTTGTATGGGCATGGCGTTGCATGGCGGTATTATTCCTGCTTGTGCCACATTCTTTGTTTTTTCTGATTATATGAAACCGGCTATCCGCATGGCGGCACTTATGGAGTTGCCTGTTAAGTTTATTTGGTCTCACGATGCGTTCCGCGTGGGCGAGGACGGTCCAACTCACCAACCGGTGGAACATGAGGCACAAATTCGCCTAATGGAAAAATTAAAAAATCACAGCGGTAAAAATTCGATGCTTGTGTTGCGTCCCGCCGATTCCATAGAGTGTACCGATTGTTACAAACTGATGATGGAAAATCAGGAAACACCGTCTGCAATTATATTGAGCCGTCAGAATATCAAGGATTTACCCACTAATCATCGCGATGTAGCCAAAGGTGCTTATGTCGTAACTTGCGACGGTAATCCCGATGTAATTCTTGTGGCTTCCGGCTCGGAAGTATCCACTTTGAGCGATGCAGCCGACTTGTTGCGCGCCGAAGGTAAAAGAGTGCGTGTGGTTTCCGTTCCTTCCGAAGGCTTGTTCCGTTCGCAATCGGCTGATTACCAAGAAAAAATATTGCCAAGCGGTGTTAAAAAATTTGGTCTTACAGCCGGCTTACCTGTCAATCTCGAAGGTCTTGTTGGTGCTGACGGGATTGTTCACGGTCTCGAATCGTTTGGTTTTTCGGCACCTTATAAAGTACTCGATGAAAAACTCGGTTTTACGCCGGTTCAGGTAGCTGAATTTATCCGTCAATTTATCAATAAATAAAAAATAAGCGATGAAAAAAACATTGTTATTTGTCGGTTTTCTGCTGTTTTCCGTTATAACATTTGGCGCACAAGTTGTTACTTATCAATTTGCCGAAAAAGATAGCGCACTATTTATGGATGTTTATATGCCGTCTCAAGAAATTACAGGCAAACGACCGTGTGTGCTTTATGTTTTTGGTGGCGGATTTGTTACGGGTAGCCGTCTCGATTCTTCGGTTGTGGCGTTTTGCGATACGCTCGCCGAAAGGGGATTTGTTGTCGCTGCCATCGATTATAGATTGGGAATGAAAGGTAAAAAGATGAAAGGACTATTTTCAGCAGCTAAAAATGTGGAGCATGCCATTAATTTAGCCGTAGAAGACCTTTTTTCAGCCATAAGTTTTCTTATTGCTCATTCCGATGTGCTGACGATAGACCCGCAAAAAATCATTTTAATGGGGTCGAGTGCAGGTGCTATTACGGTGTTGCAGTCCGACTATGAATTGGGTAACCGCACAGAAGTAACGAAAGTTGTTCCCGATTCGTTTCGTTTTGCGGGAGTTGTTTCGTTTGCAGGTGCCGTGTTTTCTCGTCACGGCTTAGTGAAGTACAAAACTCACGCTCCGGCACCTACATTAATGTTTCACGGAACAGCCGATAAGTTGGTAACTTACAATAAAATACAGTTTGCCAATTTAGGGTTTTTCGGGACGAATGCTTTGGGAAAACGTTTTGCCAAATTTGGTTATCCGCACTACATCTACCGTTATGAAGAGTTGGGACACGAAGTGGCAATATTGCCTCATAATCTTAATGTTGACGACATTTGTTGGTTTATCGAAAATATGGTGTTTCAACAAAAATTCTATCAAATAGATATGTTAC
>DUQS01000090.1 GCA_012837685.1 Bacteroidales bacterium | reverse complement strand
CCAACGCTTATTGATTTGTCATTCGTGGTGTCGTTGATAATGCCAAGAATCATGCGCGGATTGGCGTTTTGGAGGCTGCCTATCGACATTTTTAGGCGGAATTTCTGCCCACGCTTAAACTTACCGCCATGCGAACTGTTTTCACAACGGTCACGGCGACCTCTATTCTCACGTGCTTCACGGTCATTCTTGTTTTCACGACTTTTTTCTATCACATTAATATCGGGAGCATCTTTGTAGTATTCCAAAAAACGGTTGAACTCCAACGAAACGAAACGAGTAAGTAAATCTTCTTTGGAAAGATATTGCAATTTACTAAAAATCTGCTCCATAAATGGGCTTATTTGCTCATCGTTCACCGTTACATGTTCCATTTTATCAATAAGATGAAACAGTTGCCGTTTGCAAATGTCCATACCATTCGGAACGGGCATTTGCTTGAATTCTTTCTTTATCATACGTTCAATTTCACGTATGCGGTTACGTTCGCGCGTGTGTATAATCGAAACGGAAACGCCTTTTTTATTAGCGCGCCCCGTACGTCCGCTTCGATGCGTATATACCTCCACATCGTCGGGCAAATTGTAATTGATGACATGCGTAAGGTCGCTTACATCCAAACCGCGCGCCGCTACGTCAGTTGCCACCAAAATTTGCAAGTTGCGAATACGAAATTTGTTCATTACCGTATCGCGCTGAGCTTGGCTTAAATCGCCATGAAGCGCATCGGCATTGTAACCATCGCGCATCAATTTTTCGGCAACCTCTTTAGTCTCTTGGCGTGTGCGACAAAACACAATACCGTAAATATCGGGATTCATATCCACAATGCGTTTGAGTGCCAAATAACGATTGACAGCCTGCACCATATAGTAGATGTGTTCTACATTTTCAGCACCGGCATTGCGCGTACCAATCGCAATTTCAGTGGCTTCGTGCATATAGCGTTTTGCAATTCTCGCTATTTCGTTGGGCATAGTAGCCGAAAAAAGCAACGTGCGACGATTGTCGGGAACTGACTCCAAAATGGTCTCCAAATCTTCTTTAAACCCCATGTCGAGCATTTCATCAGCCTCATCGAGCACCAAATAGCGCACATCGTCCAATTTTACTTTTCCTCTGTTTATCAAGTCGATAAGACGACCCGGAGTTGCCACAAGAATATGGGGCTGCACATCTAACTGACGAAATTGTGTTACAATACTTTCGCCGCCATAAACGGGTACCACTTTGATATTGTGCATCTTAGAAGCATAGTTTTTCACATCGTTGGCTATTTGTATGCACAATTCGCGTGTCGGCGACAGCACCAAAGCTTGAATCTGTTTCAACGATTCGTCTATCATATTAAGTATAGGCAGTCCGAAAGCGGCTGTTTTGCCCGTACCCGTTTGCGCCAAACCGATTAAATCGTTTGTTTGGTTAAGCATAAACGGAATAACCTGCTCCTGAATAGGCATAGGAGTTTCATAACCGAGTTCGGTTATTGCTTGTAGGATTTCATCTTTTAATCCTAACTCTTGAAATGTAATCATGAAAAAATGTTTTTACGCCTGTCGCATCCACTCGAAAATTCTTCTTAATTTGGTAACAAGATATCAGAAACGGCTTTTATTCACCGTTTAACGACGAACCTCATTCGCCGAACTTTACCCGCTGATTACCTGCTACAAAAAACACAAATTTTCCTACGAAATCAACGCGTAAACCCACACATTGGCACAAATGCCCAAGAATTTAATCAAGAAATACGCCGATGCGTATCTATTAATAAATGTTCGTTTTCTAAAACGGCTGCAAAGGTACGCATTTTATTTGGCACAAAATTGAAATATGAAAACAAATTATAAATAAAACAACAGAGGTGTGAATTTTATTCACACCTCTGTTCTATTGTTTAGACGGACTTTTTTATTCCGACCAATCTGTTTTCAGCATACGTTGATAGCTGCGATAACGCCATTTAGCATTTTCTTCAGCAGCTTTAAAGAGTTCGGCTGCTTCGTTCGGGAACTGTTTCATTACCGATGCGAAACGTACTTCACCCTTTAAGAAATTTTGGAAATTGTCCCAATTCGGCTCTTTCGAGTCGAGTGTGAACGGATTTTTGCCTTCGGCTTCCAATGCGGGATTGTAACGCCACAAGTGCCAATAGCCACATTCTACGGCAGCAGCTTGTTCGGCTTGCGATTTACCCATTCCGGCTTTCAAACCGTGATTGATACAAGGCGAATAGGCAATTATCAACGAAGGTCCGGGATAAGCTTCCGCTTCGCGAATAGCTTTCAAACATTGCGCTTGGTCAGCTCCCATAGCTATTTGGGCAACATAAACATAACCGTAAGTGGTGGCAATCATACCCAAATCTTTTTTGCGGACACGTTTGCCTGTTGCTGCAAATTTTGCAATAGCGCCTACAGGTGTAGCTTTTGAAGCCTGACCGCCCGTATTGGAATAAACTTCCGTATCGAGAACTAAAATATTCACATCCTTGCCCGAAGCAATAACGTGGTCAAGACCGCCGTAACCAATATCGTACGATGCGCCGTCGCCACCCACAATCCATTGACTGCGTTTTACAAGGTAGTGCGACAGTTCATCCAATTGTTTACAACTTTCACAGCCTTTTTCTGCACCTTTTTGAATCATTGGAAGCAGTTTTTCGGTAGCTGCTTTGCTCGCATCAGTATCGTTCATACCATCAATCCACTCTTGAGCAGCTTCTTTAAATTCGGCAGGTGTTTCATTGGCAGCAATCTCACTTTCTAACAAAGTTTTAATGCGTTCGCGCATTTTTTCGTTAGCCAAAGCCATACCAAAACCGTATTCGCAAAAATCTTCAAACAGTGAATTTGCCCATGCCGGACCTTGTCCTTTTTCGTTTGTGGTGTAAGGTGTCGATGGTACCGAACCTGAATAGATAGACGAACAGCCCGTAGCGTTTGCCACCATTTCGCGGTCGCCAAAAAGTTGCGTAATCAGTTTCAGATAAGGAGTTTCACCGCAACCGGAACACGCACCCGAGAACTCAAACAATGGTGTGGCAAATTGCGAATTTTTTACATTCATCTTCGTGTCCACCAAATCTTGTTTCGATTTCACATTATCAACGCAATAATCCCAGTTGGCAGCTTCATCCAATTGGCTTTCCAAAGTAACCATTTTGAGAGCGCTTCCCGTTCTTGGATTACCCGGACAAACGTCCACACAGTTGCCGCAACCAAGGCAATCCATCACGCTTACTTGAATACGGAAATGCATACCTTTCATAGCAGCAGGTGCTTTCATTTCTATTGTCGGTGCTGCAAAATCTTTTTTCTCGTTTTCGTCTAAAACAAACGGACGAATGCTGGCGTGAGGACAAACGTAAGCACATTTGTTACATTGAATGCAATTTTCAGCCATCCATGTAGGAACAAAAGCAGAAACGCCACGTTTTTCGTATTTAGCCGTCCCTTGTTCCCAAGTGCCGTCTTCAATGCCTTTGAAAGCAGAAACTTTCAGTAAATCACCGTCTTGCGCATTGATAGGACGCACAACAGAATTGATGAATTCAGGGTCGTTATTGGCAACAACTTCATCATCTTTCAGATTAGCCCAAGCCACATCAACGGTCAATTTCTGATATTCATTACCACGGTCAACAGCCGCATAGTTTTTATTTACTATATCCTCGCCCTTATTGCCATACGACATTACGATGAATTTTTTCATCTCTTCTACCGCCAAATCAACCGGAATAACTTCGGTGATACGGAAAAATGCCGATTGCAAAATGGTGTTGGTGCGATTACCCAAACCAATTTCTCGTGCAATTTTTGTGGCGTTGATATAATAAACCGAAATATTTTTTTGTGCAAAATAGCGTTTTACGTTGTTTGGTAAGTTTTTAACCAACTCATCGGCATTCCAAATTGTGTTCAACAAAAACGTACCGTTTTGTTGCAATCCGCGCGTTACATCGTACATTTTGAGGTACGCCTGCACGTGACAAGCCACAAAATTGGGTGTATTTACCAAATAGGTCGAACGAATAGGCGTATCGCCGAAACGCAAGTGCGAACAGGTGAAACCGCCCGATTTTTTAGAGTCGTAAGAGAAGTAAGCCTGACAGTGCTTATCGGTATTGTCACCAATAATTTTTACAGAGTTTTTATTGGCACCCACTGTTCCATCGGCACCTAAACCGAAAAATTTCGCTTCGAACACACCTTTGCCACCCAGCGCAATTTCTTCTTTCTTCGGCAACGACATAAAAGTTACATCGTCTTCAATGCCTATGGTAAATTGATTTTTAGGCATCGGTAACGTCAAATTTTCGTAAACGGCGAGAATTTGTGCCGGTGTTGTGTCTTTGGAGCCAAGACCGTAACGACCACCAACAATAAGCGGTTTTTTGTCGGCAGGAATATCTTTACATTTAGTAATTGCCTCAACAACGTCCAAGTAGAGCGGTTCGCCATTGGCACCCGGTTCTTTGGTACGGTCAAGTACGCAAATGCGTTTAACCGTTTTGGGCATTACTTCCATTAGATATTTTACAGAGAATGGACGGTAGAGATGAACAGTGATTAAACCCACTTTTTCGCCTTTAGCCGTCAAGTAATCAATTACTTCGCGCGTAGCTTCGGTTACCGAACCCATTGCCACAATGATATTTTCAGCATCTGCGGCACCATAATAGGTAAATGGTTTGTATTCGCGACCGGTAATTTTAGAAATTTCTTTCATATAATCAGCCACAATGTCAGGAACTGCATCGTAGAAGCGATTGGAAGCTTCGCGATGTTGGAAGAAATGGTCGGGATTTTCAGCCATACCGCGTGCTACCGGTTTTTCAGGCGTTAGAGCACGGGCACGGAATTCAGCCAACGCTTTTTGGTCAATGAGCGGAGCTAAATCTTCGTTATCTAATCTTTCAATCTTCTGAATTTCGTGCGAAGTGCGAAAACCGTCAAAAAAGTTAATGAACGGTACACGGCTTTTGATTGTTGACAAATGCGCTACACCCGACAAATCCATTACTTCCTGCACCGAACCTTCAGCCAGCATGGCAAAACCTGTTTGCCGGCATGCCATCACGTCCTGATGGTCGCCAAAAATACACAAAGCGTGAGTGGCTAACGTACGCGCCGATACATGGAAAACGCACGGCAATAGTTCGCCGGATATTTTGTACATATTGGGAATCATCAGGAGCAAACCTTGCGATGCCGTGTATGTGGTAGCAAGAGCACCGGCTTGCAAAGCACCGTGCAAAGCTCCAGCTGCACCGGCTTCCGATTGCAATTCTTGTACTAATACGGTTTCACCGAAAATGTTTTTACGACCTTGAGCAGCCCACTCGTCCACATGTTCTGCCATTGTGGATGACGGTGTGATAGGATAAATAGCAGCTATTTCGGAAAACATATAGGAAATATGCGCTGCGGCTTCATTACCGTCACACGTGATGAATTTCTTTTCTTTTGACATATTTTTAAATGTTTTGGTGATAAATTCTTCTTGTAGTTTATAATTTTTCAAAGACTTTTACTCCATTCCTTTTTACAATATATGCTGGAACTCCCACTACAGGACAATCAGTTGCATTAGAGTATCCTATTGTAACTTGTTGATTAATCCAGCAATCTTTACCTATAGACTTTGCTGAAATAATGGTAGCAAATCCATGTTGAATATACAATCCAGGGCCTATGTCTTTAGTATAAATGAATAATGTATTCATTGGCGGACAAAGCCATTTGATAAGATATGAACACTTCCCTAATCTTTTGTAAAACAAATTTCTAAATTGAGGATAAAATGTCATTAAAGTTGTAAATCCAAGTCTTTTTTCTTTTTGAGTTATAGCTAACCATCTGTTTATATCATATTGAATCGTCTTTTTGTTTTTACTGAGTTTGTAAAAAAAGATATGGGGTATAAGTCTAATAAAACTAATTACAAGTACTATTTTCTTCATAGTTTATTTAATTTAATATTCTTAAATTATTGTTGAATGTTTTTTCTCAAAATTGAGCACAACTCCTTTGTACCAATACCTCCAATCCTCAAAAGGTGTGTTCTTTGTTTCTAATAGTAGAAAATATTATGCACCTTTGGGTCATTTTGTGGTAGTGGTTAATTTTGCAAAGATACAAAAATAATAGGTATATCCCAGACCTTTTTAGCTAAAAAAACGCAAAAAAAAGAAAGATGCCGCTTAAAAAACAAGCATCTTTCTTGATATCAACAAACTAACAAATTGTTTAAGCTTCTTTTTTAACTCGCAACGATGTCCATACAAAATAGCCGATAATCAGCAAATACATACCAACTCCCAGCCATTCTGCTCCTACGCCTTTCGACCATTCTGTTTGGTACCAATCGACACCGGCAAACTTTAACGCTGCACTAACGACACCCATCAAAGCACCGCCGGCAATAAATCCTGAAGCCACTAACATACCTTTATCGCCACGCAACGTATTCAGTTTTTTATCTTTGGAACGCGACGTCACAAACCAACTTATCAAACCGCCGATTACCAAAGGCGTATTCAGTTGTAATGGAATGAACATACCTAATGCAAATGCCAATGCAGGAACACCCAACACATTGATTAACAATGCCAAAATAGCACCTACACCGTAGAGCAACCAAGGTGCGCCCTGCCCCATCATCAACGGCTCAATAACAGCAGCCATAGCGTTAGCTTGCGGCGCTACCAAAGCATTTTCGCCCGTAAAACCGTAAGTTTTCTCTAAAATAATGATAACACCGCCTACTGTAGCGGCAGAAACCAATGTGCCGAGAAACTTCCATGTTTCTTGTTTGGCGGGCGTTGTGCCAATCCAATAACCGATTTTTAGGTCGGTGATAAAACCGCCTGCCATTGAAAGTGCCGTGCAAACCACACCGCCTATAACCATTGCCGCCACCATGCCGCTCGTGCCTTTAAGACCTGTCGCCACTAAAATAACCGATGCAATGATAAGCGTCATCAGCGTCATACCCGACACGGGATTTGTGCCTACAATGGCAATAGCGTTAGCCGCAACTGTTGTGAACAGAAAAGCGATAAGCGTTACCACAACAAAAGCAATAAATGCTTGCATAAAATTGTGTATAACCCCAAAATAAAAGAACAACAGCGTAGCTATCAATGCTAACACAGTGGCTATAACGATAAATCTCATCGACAAATCGCGTTGCGTACGCGGCACCGCTTGTGCCACAGCTTTTGCTTTTCCGCCAAACTCTTTACCGGCAAGACCTACCGCACTTTTAATCACTCCCCACGATTTTACAATGCCGATAATTCCGGCCATGGCAATGCCGCCGATACCTATATATCGAGCATAATTTGTGAAAATTACTTCCGGCTCCATGCCACTCAACATCACCGAATCGACTGTGGTCATACCCAACAGCGGAATGATGAACCACCAAACAAATAACGAACCGGCACAAATTATCGTGCTGTATTTTAGACCGACAATATAGCCAAGTCCTAAAACCGCTGCACTCGTATTTATCGAAAATGTCAGTTTCAATTTTTGAGCTATCGTTTCGCCAAGCGGAATCATGCGCGAACTCAATGTTTCGCTCCATGTGCCAAACGTGGAAACAATAAAATCGTACACACCGCCCACTGCCGCAGCAAAAATAAGCGATTTGGCTTGACCGCCGCCTTTTTCGCCCGAAACAAGCACTTGCGTTGTCGCAGTAGCTTCGGGAAAAGGATATTTGCCATGCATGTCGCTGACAAAATATTTACGGAACGGAATAAGGAACAAAATTCCCAAAATACCGCCAAGCAACGAACTTAGGAACACCTGCATAAAACTGACAGTAATATCGGGATATTTCGTTTGCAAAATATACAATGCCGGCAACGTAAAAATGGCTCCGGCAACAATAACTCCCGAAGCAGACCCTATGGACTGTATGATAACATTTTCGCCCAAAGCGTTTTTACGCCCCGATACCGACGATAAACCGACAGCAATAATAGCAATAGGAATAGCCGCTTCGAATACTTGTCCCACTTTCAGTCCCAAATAGGCAGCCGCTGCCGAAAACAATACAGCCATCAGCACGCCAACCGACACCGAATAGAAACTCACTTCCGGCACATTTTGTTCAGGTGGTAAAATCGGTACGTACTTTTCGCCATCTTTCAACTCACGATTGGCATTTTCGGGCAGTCCACCCCGTTTTTTATCTTTTTGCTCCATAAATTACAACTTTGCAATACGTTTTATTTCTTCGATGATGGCATCACCAAATTTTTCAGCCTGCTCCATTGTGCCGGCTTCAGAATAGACGCGAATAATCGGTTCGGTATTTGATTTTCTCAAATGTACCCATCCTTGCGGAAAGTCGATTTTGACGCCATCAATATCATTTATTTTATATTGTTTGTAACGCTCTTTTATCACTGTAAAAATGCCCTCTATATCCATATTCGGTTTTAAATCTACCCGTTTTTTGGAAGAAAAATAGTTGGGAAGCATAGCTCGCAATGCGGAAACTTTTTTACCCGTTTTTGCCAAATGAGTAAGGAACAACGCAATTCCCACCAAAGCATCGCGACCATAATGCGATGCCGGATAGATAACGCCGCCATTGCCTTCGCCGCCAATTACCGCTTGTGTCTCTTTCATTTTTGCCACTACGTTTACCTCGCCAACGGCAGAAGCGTAATATTGCATGCCGTGTTTTGCGGTAATATCGCTCAAAGCACGTGTGGAACTCATGTTGGAAACGGTATTGCCCGGTGTGTGGCTCAACACATAATCGGCTATGGAAACAAGCGTGTACTCTTCGCCAAACATATCGCCGTTTTCGCAAATGATAGCCAAACGGTCAACATCGGGGTCAACTACAAATCCGACATCTACTTTTTGAGATTTTATCAAGTTGGCAATCTCCGTAAGATGTTCGGGCAACGGCTCAGGATTGTGTGCGAAATGACCGTCGGGCGTACAATTCAGCTTTTCTACGCGCGTAACTCCAAGAACTTCCAGCAACGCCGGAATAGCAATACCGCCAACCGAATTTACACAATCTATCGCCACCGTGAAATTCGCTTTGCGGATAGCCTCTACATCGACCAATTCAAGGCTTAACACGTTTTCGATATGTTTCGGCAAATAATCGACCGTACCGAGATATTTGCCCAACTCGTCCACTTCCGCAAAATTGAACAGTTCTTTTTCGGCAATATTCAGCAACGCTTCGCCTTCCGCTTTGTTCAGAAATTCGCCCTTTTCGTTGAGCAACTTCAAGGCATTCCATTGTTTAGGATTATGACTTGCCGTGAGAATAATACCGCCGTCTGCTTTTTCCATTGTTACCGCCAACTCCGTTGTGGGTGTTGTGGCTAATCCGATGTTTACCACATCGCACCCCGAGCCCATCAATGCGCCGATGACTAAATGACTGACCATTTCGCCCGAAATGCGGGCATCGCGTCCCACAACCACTTTGCAATGCGATTTTTGGGAATATTCTTTTAACCAATGAGCGTAAGCGGATGTAAACCTCACCACGTCTATGGGCGACAATCCTTCACCGACAGCACCGCCAATGGTACCGCGAATACCTGATATACTTTTAATTAAAGACATAATTTAATGTGTATTTAATTGTTTATTTATTGGGGTTTAAGCTTTATTTTCATTTCGTAATGCAATGGCTTAACTGCTTGTGCAGCAGCATCGAAACCGAGTTTTGAAGGTACAATGAATTTGGCGTAAGACTCGTTGCGTTTCATCACTGAAAAAGCCTTTTGCCAACCTTCGCAACTGTTTGTTATTGAACCGTAGGAAACTTCCACCGGATAGGGTTTGTCCATAGTCGTCCAATAGCTTTCGACCACCGGCTCCACATCCAACGTACTTTGAATAAAACGCACCACTATTTTGCGCCCCGATTTCATCTCTTCGCCTTCGCCTTTGCTAATCAACTGAATGTAAATGCCTTCGGGATAATGGTAATATTGATTGGGAGCAAAAACAGAGTCGGCAGGAAATTCATCGAGCACCTCTATACCTTGTCGCGCAATGTAGTCCTTTATTAATTTTTGCTCTTTTTCAAGCAGTTTTGAGTAACTTGTAGCACTTTCGCAGCCTACCAGCATCAACGACGGCAACATCCAAAGAAGTATTTTATATCCCTGTTTCATAAGCATCGTTTTTATTGGTTATCGAATATTGGCGATGCTGATAATGTCGGCAAATACGCCGGCTGCCGTTACCGAAGCTCCCGCTCCATAACCTTTAATAATCATCGGATATTCTTTGTAACGTTCAGTCGTTATCATTATAATATTGTTACTGCCTTCCAAATCGTAGAACGGATGTGTTGAAGCCACAGCTTGCAAACCTACCGAGCAGTCGCCGTTGTCCATTGTTGCTACAAAACGGTATTTCATCTGTTTTGTTTCCAACAATTTGCGTTTTTCCTCAAACTCTTTGTCGAGCGTAGGCAAATTTTTCCAGAAATCGTCGAGCGTTCCTTTAAAAAAGCTGTCGGGAATGAACAAATTCTTTTTCACGTCCTCCTGTTCCACACGGTAACCGGCTTCGCGCGCCAAAATTACCAATTTTCGTATCACGTCCGTTCCGCTCAAATCAATACGCGGGTCGGGTTCGGCAAAACGCGCCTCTTTTGCCATCAAAACCGCCTTGCTGAAAGGTATTTCCGCACTTATGGTATTAAATATGAAATTCAATGTTCCCGACAACACGGCTTCCATTCGCAATATTTTATCGCCGGAATTGGTCAAATTGTTAATGGTGTTCATAATGGGAAGACCTGCACCCACATTCGTCTCAAACAGGTATTTTACACCTCTTTTTCGAGCCAATTCTTTCAAATTCATGTAGTTGTCATAATCTCCCGAAGCAGCTATTTTATTGGCAGCCACCACCGAAATATTGTTCGCCAGCATATCGCGATAGATATCGGCAATTTCGGGACTTGCCGTGCAATCGACCAACACGGAATTGAAAATATTCATCAACAAAATTTCGTTTTTGAAATTTTCCGTAGATGAGTCAATCCCTTCCTCTTCCAACAATTTTTTATAGTTCTGCAAATCAATACCTTCGCGGTTGAATAGTGCTTTGTCCAAATTGGCTATACCTACAACATTGATTTTCAATCCTTTTTCCATCATCAACTTTTTCTGTTGGTGTTTTATCTGTTCCAACAGACTGCCGCCCACCGTGCCGACACCTGCCAAAAATACGTTTAATTCCTGATATTCCGACAAGAAAAACGAATCGTGAATAACGTTCAGTGCCTTACGCAGCGATTTCAAATCCGTAACGAATGAAATATTGGTTTCCGAAGCGCCTTGTGCACAAGCAATAACATTGATACCGCCTCTGCCGAGTGCTCCAAAAAGTTTACCGGCAATGCCGGGGGTACGTTTCATATTTTCGCCGACAATGGCAATAGTTGCCAAATCTTTTTCCGCTTTTATGTGATTGATTTCACCGTTCGTTATTTCCTGCTTAAATTCTTCGCGAAGCACTTCCAACGCCAATTCCACATCGGCATTTTTCACCGCAAAAGAAGTTGTATTTTCAGATGCCGCTTGCGACACCAAAAAAACGCTGATGCCGTGTTGCGCCACAGCTTTAAAAATTCGGCGGTTCACTCCGATAACGCCCACCATACCAAGTCCTTGTATGGTAATCAACGCCGTATCGTTGATGGACGAAATGCCCTTAATCGCCTTTTTTCCGTCCGCCACTTTCTCATGCGAAATGTAAGTCCCTTCATTTTCGGGCTTCATCGTATTTTTAATGCGTATGGGAATATCTTTGTGAAATACGGGAAAAATAGTCGGCGGATAGATAACTTTTGCACCGAAATTAGACAGTTCCATTGCTTCCACAAATGTCAGTTTTTCAATAACATAGGCATTTTTTATAATGCGTGGGTCAGCCGTCATAAAACCATCTACATCCGTCCATATTTCCAAAATGGAAGCATTGAGTTGTGCTGCCAAAATAGCTGCCGTATAATCCGAACCGCCGCGACCAAGATTGGTAGTGTGCCCCGTTTCTTTGTCAGAAGCGATAAAACCGCCGCATACCACGACAGAAGGCATGTTTTCAAACTGTTTCGTTATCAGCTCGTTAGTAAGTTCAAAATCGACAACGTGACGACCAAACTGCGTGTGCGTTTTGATAAACGTTCGGGAATCGACGTGTATCGCTCCGTCAATCAACCGACTTACAATAATAGAAGAAAGTTGTTCGCCATAGCCAACAATAGTATCGGCAATTCGGTCGGAAATATCTTTTATCAAAAAAACGCCTTGCAGAATATTTTTCAATTCGTCCAGCAATTTATTGACGGAGGTTCGCGCTGTAGTCGTATCGAGATGCAGCGCATCCACCATATCGGTATGAAGCGAACAAATTTCGTTAAGCACCTCTGTATAAGCACTATCGCCCGCCGCAGCCAATTCGGTTACTTTGTATAATTTGTCGGTAATTCCGGTCAATGCAGAAACAACTACCACCACAGGCTCTTTCTTGCTCTCGACTATTTTCTTTACGTTTAAAACGATTTCGGGCGTTATTGATGAACCCCCAAATTTCAGCACTTTCATAAGCGTTGTTTTATGTTTAGATTAAGTTGCAAACTTACAAAAAAAAATTAAGAGAAAAAATTTAATTGTCGGTAACAAAAAAAAAAATAAATAAATTTGGTTGTTTGATAAAAAAGCTGTTATTTTGCACCACTTTTCTAATTAAAGTAGGGTTCCGTAGCTCAGCTGGATAGAGCAACAGCCTTCTAAGCTGTGGGTCGAGCGTTCGAATCGCTCCGGAATCACATAAGAAAAAGGGAAAATTCGATTGGATTTTTCCCTTTTTTTGGTGTTTTAATCAACAATTTTGAAATACACAATTCTTTATTCAAATTAAAATTGTCAATTATTTCATTTAAAATGTCTACCTATTTTCTAAAAAACCAACTTGCATAATCAAAAAAAACACCGTATCTTTGTCATTTAATAAACTTTTTACTATGAAACCGGACGCACTGAAACATGCCATGTATTACGGCCTTTTTTTAGGCGTAATTTTCAGTCTCAATTTCTTTTTAACCACATTCAAAAGCGTACCACTTTCTATTCTCAACTCGTTGGTTACGTGTGCTATACCGTTTATATCTTATTGGCTGACAGTGGATTGCCGAAAAAAAGTTTGCGAAGACGTGATGACCTACGGCGCTGCTTTGTGGTATGGCATTCAGCTTTTTTTCTACGCTTCGCTAATTTCCGCCGCTTTCAAATTTATCTATTTCAGCTTTATTAATCCTGATTTTTTAAAAGGACTTATCCATGAAAGTTTAAGGCTTTTGGACGAAATGAATTTGAAATCATTCGCCACCGCCGAACAGATGCAAGAGTTGCTGACACCGATGAATTTGTCGCTACAATACATTTGGATAAACGTCCTGATAGGCATTTTTGTTTCTTTTATAACGGCGGCGTTTGCCAAAAAAAGTGCTCCTCCCATAGAAAATAACGACACAAACACCATACAACCAAATAATTAATAAAATATATGGATATTTCAGTTATAGTGCCACTATTCAACGAAGCGGAATCGCTAAAACCGCTCTACCAATGGATAGAAAAAGTGATGAAAGCTCACAAATTTTCGTACGAAGTAATTTTCATCAATGACGGCAGCACCGATAATTCGTGGCAAATGATTTTAGATTTGCAGAAGCAATCGCCCAATGTACACGGCATTCGTTTTCGCCGCAACTACGGTAAATCGCCGGCATTGTACTGCGGTTTTGCCAGAGCAAAAGGCGATGTAGTAATAACTATGGATGCCGATTTGCAAGATTCGCCCGACGAAATTCCCGAACTCTTTCGCATGATAAAAGAAGAAAACTACGATTTGGTTTCGGGCTGGAAGAAAAAACGTTACGATAACAAATTAACGAAAAATATACCGTCGAAAATATACAATGCCACAGCGCGCCGAGTAACGGGACTAAAATTGCACGATATGAACTGCGGCTTAAAGGCTTACCGCAACGATGTCATTAAAAATATAGAAGTTTACGGCGAAATGCACCGCTACATTCCCTTTTTGGCAAAAAATGCGGGCTTTACCAACATCGGCGAAAAAGTGGTAGAACACCACAAACGACAGTTCGGCAAATCGAAATTTGGTATAGAACGCTTTGTGAACGGCTATTTAGACCTATTTTCGCTATGGTTTCTTAACAAATTCGGCAAACAGCCAATGCACTTTTTCGGACTGTGGGGCAGCGTAATGTTCCTAATCGGTTTCATTGCTATATGTATTGTGGGCGGTATCAAATTGGCAGCTATTTCCCGTGGACATGCAGCCCCGCTGGTTACCAATACGCCCTATTTCTACTTGGCTTTGACCATGATGATACTCGGTACGCAAATGTTTTTGTCGGGATTTGTAGGCGAATTGGTTTCGCGCAATTCACAAGATAGAAACCGCTATCAAATAGCCGAAGAAATTTAAAAATCGTTTAAAACACTGTTATTCAGAAGTAAAAAATTAACATAAATCGAATGGAAACATTTTTGGAAATTTTGAAATACATTTTACCTTCGTTGGTCGTTGTTTTAGTCGTTTGGCTAATGTTGCGAAAAGGGCTGGCAAACGAAGCTGAACGCCGCAATTTTGAATTGCGTAAGCAAACCGCTAACCAAATGACACCCACACGCCTGCGTGCCTACGAACGTTTTACACTGTTTTTGGAACGTACCAAACCGGAAGCGATGCTACTGCGCTACGACAATCTGTCATCTATGACTACCGCTACCCTACAACAAAAACTTTTGGAAACAGTACGCGATGAATTTAATCACAACGCTTCGCAACAAATATACATTTCCGATGAAGCGTGGAAACACATAGTAACGGCAAAAGAGAGTGTAATACAGCTCATTAACCAATGTTCGGGTAATTTTGCTTCGACGGAAAACGCCATTGCATTAGCGCAACTGCTGATACAAACCTACGCAGCCACCGAAGTTACACCCACTGATTTAGCCTTAAAATTTTTGAAACAAGAAGTCAATCTTTTTTGAAAAACTTTTTAAAACAAAGAGAATATGAAATTTATAGAATTGGTACAAAAACGATATTCAGTACGCAACTTTTCAAATGAAGCAATTTCCGAAGAGCAACTTTCGGCTATCTTAGAAGCCGTTCGTTTAGCACCATCGGCAGTCAATTTTCAGCCTTATCGTTTTTTTGTAGTAAGTAATAAAAACACTTTGGCACAATTGGCGCAATGTTACGCTCGCGAATGGTTTGCCAAAGCACCGCTTTGCATTGTTGCTTGCGGCGACCACACACAAGGTTGGCACAGAGCAGACGGCAAAGACCACACCGATATTGACGTGGCAATAGCCGTAGACCACTTGACGCTGGCTGCCGCCGAACAAGGCATTGGTACTTGTTGGGTGTGCAATTTCGATGTTAAACGTTGTGCCGAAATTCTTAATTTGCCAAACAACTTGGAGCCGATTGCGCTTATTCCAATGGGTTATGCAGCTAACGTTACCTGCGACGAACGCCATAAAACACGCAAATCAGCCAACGATTTATTCACATTCATTCGATGAAAAATCGCACACTATATTCGATTATCGCACTCTGTATTGCCGTAATGCTGGGAGCTTGCAGCAACAACGACGGAAAATGCCACAAAGATTTGACCGTAAGAATGGGCGTTGCACTCTACCAAATGGTTTACGATGCCAATACCGGAAATTTCGTAAAGCAACCCTACTCTACCAAACTTACCGTTTACGGCGTTGATAACGACTCTATTCTGTACAAAGAAAAAGAGATGAACAGCTTTGAAGTGCCTTTGCACAAAACCGAATCGATTTCGCAATTTGTACTGAAAACCGACCAAGCAACCGATACTTTGACGATTTTTCACACCAATACGCAAGATTTTGTATCGTTGGAATGTGGCTGTAAAGTAATTCACTCCATCAACACCGCCGCAACTACTATCCATGCCATCGATTCCGTAGGAGTGCGCGCACCTAACATTACAAAAACCGGCGAAACCAACTTGTATGTCTATTATCATGTTTACTAAACGATTGATATACTGCATATTATTTTCAATTTTTCTGTTTCCGACTGCCATTTGCGCCGAGAAAAAAGAAAAAGTACCTAAACAGAAAAACGATTCTATCTTTCGCGGATTTTCGGCACATATGGATATTGGTTCGCCGTTGATAAGTTACCTTGTTGACCACAGCATTAAAACATTGGAAGGTTCGGTGGATATTAATTTACTACATCGCTTTTTCCCGATAGTGGAAGTCGGTTACGGACAAGCCGACAAAACAATGGATAACGGAGCGCATTATTTCGGTTCGGCGCCATTTGCCCGTGTCGGCATCAACGTTAATCTTCTTAATCAACGCAGCGACAAAGACAAAACGAAAGGCGTAAGAAACTATGCGTTTCTCGGATTACGCTACGGCATGAGTTTTATGAACTACACCATTGATAACGTGAGAATTACCGATGATTATTGGAACACGGAAGAAATTATTTCGTACCACAAAGATTTTGCTTATGCCGGATGGTGCGAAGTGGTTGGCGGCATACGCGTTGATTTGGTAAAAGGCTTTACCATGGGCTGGTCGGTGCGCTACAAAGCGCTTCTCCACCCAAAAGCCAACCAAAACGAAATGTGGTACGTTCCCGGATACGGCAAATCAGGAGGCTCTGTTTTCGATTTTAATTACACTATAGGTTACACTTTTAGAACAAACAACACAAAATGAAAAAACACTTATTTACAACAGGATTGGCTATTTGCATAGCTGCCGCACCGCTTTTTGCGCAACCTAAACGCGAATTTCGCGCCGCATGGATTGCCACAGTTGCCAACATCGACTGGCCTACTCGTCCGGGGCTATCAACCGAGCAACAACAGCAAGAAATGATTAATTTGCTCGACGCTTACAAGGCACTCAACATGAATGCCATTGTTTTTCAAATTCGCCCCACCGCCGATGCGTTCTATCAATCGGAATTGGAGCCGTGGTCGCATTTTCTGACGGGCAAACAGGGTCTTGCTCCTGAACCGTTCTATGACCCACTGGCTTTTGTCGTTGAAGAAGCGCACAAACGCTGCATAGATGTACACGTATGGCTAAATCCTTATCGTACGCTTAATTCGGACAAAATTGAGATTTTGAATCCCGACCATCTCTTTTTCAAAAAACCGCATCTTTTTGTAAAATACGGCAATCAATACTATTTTAATCCTGCATTGGACGAAACACGTCAGTTTGTAAATAAAGTAGTAGCCGACATCGTTACGCGCTACGATATTGACGCCATTCATTTCGACGATTATTTTTATCCCTATAAAGTGAAAAACGAAGAGTTTCCCGATTCGGCTGCATTTGCCGAAAATCCGCGCGGTTTTTCACCCGACCAAAAGGACGATTGGCGCAGAAACAACGTCAATCTGGTTATTGCCGAATTGCAAAACACCATCAAAAGCATCAAACCTTGGGTGGAATTCGGCATCAGCCCGTTTGGCGTGTGGCGTAATGCAAAAGATGACCCAAGAGGCTCAGCCACCACTGCCGGCACTACCAACTACGACCAACTTTATGCCGACATTTTGAAATGGTTGGAAGAAGGTTCCATCGATTATGTTGTGCCGCAACTCTATTGGGAAATTGGCAAAAAAGTAGCCGACTATGCCGTGCTTATCGACTGGTGGAACAACTACAACTACGGTAAAAACCTATACATTGGATTGTACGCTTCCAACTTAGGCAACAAAAAAGCTGCTCCCGCTTGGTGCGAAGGCAACGAGTTGGTGCGACAATTAGAACTCAATAAAAATTACAAAAATGTGCAAGGCGCCGTCTATTTTAGCGGTAAAGCATTGTTGGAAAATAAATTAGGATTAAACGACAGTTTAAAAGAATCGTTTTACAAATATCCGGCATTGGTACCTGTAAACAGTAATATAAAAGGCGAAGCAGCAGCACAACCGCAAAAATTGAAATTGACCAAAACAAAAACAGCCGCTGAACTTCGATGGAACAAAATAGAAGCTGAAGGCGGAAAAACCATAATGTATTATGTGGTTTACGCTTTCGAGGGCAAAGGTATCGGTTCAATCGAAGATGCAAAAAACATTGTGGCAATTACTGCCGACAACCGCCTTGACATCACCGATTTTATGAAAGACAAAAAAGGAAAATACACTTTTACGGTAACTGCCGTAAACAAATACAAACACGAAAGCGTTGCATCTAAACCACTGACAAAACGTTTTTAAAAAGAAATGACAAAATTTTTGGGAATAATACCGGCGCGCTACGCCTCTACACGTTTTCCGGGCAAACCTTTGGCAGACATTGAAGGGAAACCGATGATTCAACGGGTTTACGAACAAGCTTCTAAATCGTTGTCGGACGTGGTGGTTGCCACCGACGACCAACGCATATTCGATGCCGTGAAAGCTTTTGGTGGCAAAGTTGTGATGACTTCAAATGCGCACCAAACCGGCACCGACCGCTGCTACGAAGCCCTGACAAAAATAGAAGGAAATTTCGATGTCGTTATCAATATTCAAGGCGACGAACCGTTTATTGACCCGCGACAGATTGACGCTGTAAAAAGTTGTTTTGACGATTCACGCACCGAAATTGCCACATTGGTAAAACCTTTCAAGGCAAGTGCAACGGCACGCGACCTGCAAAATCCCAATTCTCCGAAGGTAATTTTTAACGATAACCACGAGGCTATCTATTTCAGTCGTTCCGTTATTCCTTATCTTCGCAATGTAGATGAAAACGAATGGGCAGCGCACCACCAATATTACAAACATATAGGACTTTATGCCTACAAATCGGCTGTTTTGGCTAAAATAGTAACTTTACCGCAATCTGATTTAGAAAAAGCGGAATCGCTCGAACAGCTGCGCTGGATAGAAAACGGTCTATGTATTAAGGTGGCAATTACCGATTTGGAAAGCATTTCGATAGATACACCTGCCGATTTGGAAAAAGCAATTCAATTACTTAAAAAATAAATACACTATGGTAAAATACAAACGCATCTTGCTTAAACTCAGCGGCGAATCGCTGATGGGCAACAAACAGTACGGCATCGACGAGCAACGTCTCGAAGAATACGCTTCGCAAATTGTGGAAATCGCCAATATGGGCGTACAAATCGGTATCGTTATTGGCGGCGGTAATATTTTTAGAGGACTGAGCGGCACAAGTCGTGGATTTGACCGTGTTAAAGGTGACCAAATGGGTATGCTGGCAACTGTCATCAACAGTCTGGCACTCAGTTCCGCCATCGGTAAAAAAGGTATCAAATGCCGTGTACTTACAGCTATTCGCATGGAACCGATAGGTGAATTTTACAGCAAACAAAAAGCCATAGAAACACTCGAAAAAGGCGAAATTGCTATTTTCTCGGCAGGAACGGGCAATCCGTTTTTTACCACCGACACCGGTTCTTCGCTTCGCGGTATTGAAATAGAAGCCGATGTTATGCTAAAAGGCACTCGCGTTGACGGCATCTACACCGCCGACCCCGAAAAAGACAAAACCGCCACGAAATTTACATCCATCACCTACGACGAAATTTACAACAAAGGATTGCAAGTGATGGACTTGACAGCTACAACCATGTGCAAGGAAAACAATCTGCCTATCATTGTGTTCAATATGGACACAGTTGGTAATTTGAAAAAAGTTATCGAAGGCAAAGAAATCGGAACTTTAGTACATAATTAAACTATAATCACTATGTTACAATGCAAAAAAATTATTTTGGGCATATCAGGAGGCATTGCTGCCTACAAAGTACCGGAACTTATCCGCCAACTGTTGGCAAAAAATGCGGAAGTACGCGTTGTAGCGACAAAAAATGCTTTGCAATTTGTTACACCCGTAACTTTACAAACATTGTCACGCAACAAAATTACCAGTGAAGTGTTTGAACCTGTCAGCAATTTCAACGTTGAACACGTGAGCAATGCCGATTGGGCGGACTGTATGCTGGTTGCACCCGCTACCGCTAACATTATCGGTAAATTTGCCAACGGAATAGCCGACGATGCCCTTTCGACAGCATTTTTGGCGTTCGACAAACCCGTATTTATAGCACCTGCCATGAACGACAAAATGTATGAACACCCTGTTGTTCAGCGCAATATACGGCAGTTGCAAGCTATTGATATTCAATTTATCGAACCTGCTTACGGCGAATTGGCTTGCGGAACAAGCGGAAAAGGACGTATGGAAGAACCCGAAAATATTGTCGATTTCTTAGAGGAAGCACTGTTTTAACGATGAAAATCTTAATTACGGCAGGACCGACACACGAACGCATTGATTCCGTGCGATTTATTAGCAACTATTCCACAGGAAAAATGGGATTTGCTTTGGCGGAAGTGTGCGCATCACGCGGCTACAACGTGGTGCTAATTGCGGGTCCCGTACAACAACAAATCGCTCATTCCAACGTTAAACGAATAGACGTGGAATCGGCACAAGAGATGTACACCGCCGTAATGGAGAATTACCCCACTTGTGACGGTGCTATTTTGTGCGCAGCAGTAGCCGATTTTACACCGACAACGGTAGCTTCGCACAAATTGAAACGCGGAACCGACCATCTCATTTTGGAACTGAAACCAACACAGGACATCGCTGCAACAGTGGGCAAGTTGAAAAGTAACAAGCAGTTTCTTGTGGGATTTGCATTGGAAACGAACAACGAAGAAGCGAACGCCGTGGAAAAGATGCGCCGAAAAAATTTCGATTTCATTGTGCTTAATTCATTGAACGATAAAAACGCCGGTTTCGGATACGACACCAACAAAATAACAATTTTCGATGCCCATGGAAGCAAAACGGCTTTTCCGCTCAAAGATAAAAAAATGGTAGCCGAAGATATTATCAATCACTTAGAAAACAATCTATTATGTCGATAAAAAAAATCATCGTAGCCTGTCTATTGTTTGCAATTGCACCACTCTACGGTCAAGAATTGAGATGCAATGTTACTATCAATAGTTCGCAAATACAAGGCACTAACAAGCAAGTTTTTGAAACCTTGCAAGCCGGTCTCAACGACTTTATGAATAACTACAGATGGACAGATTTAATCTATGCCACCAACGAACTCATTGAATGTAATTTTATGATTATCGTAAAATCGTACGTTGATAATCTTTTTACTACAGAACTGCAAGTTCAGGCGAAACGACCTGTTTATGGCACATCGTACAGCACCAATATTTTCAACTTCAAAGATAATGCCTTCGTTTTCAGATATAAAGAATTCGACCCGATAGAAATAAACAACAATACTTTTGAGTCGAACCTAACCGCCGTGCTGGCTTACTACGCCTATATCATTATCGGTATGGATTTGGACTCTTACTCGCGATTGGGCGGCACAAATGCCTTCCAAATAGCCGAACAAATTGTTACCCTATCGCAAAGTCGGTCGCAAGACGCTGAATCGGTGGGCTGGAAAGCGTTTGAAAACGACCGCAACCGTTATGCGCTCATCAAAAATTTGATGGACGAACGATTTAGAAAATACCGTGAATATTTTTACGAATACCACCGTTTAGGATTGGATAATATGTGCAACGGCGTTGAAAATTCGCGAGCAAAAATAGCTGCCGAAATGCCCGTTTTGCGTAATACTTACCGCGAAAACCCCGGTTCCATTGCAATTCTGTCGTTTCTCGATGCCAAAAATGATGAACTTATTAACATGTTCAAAAAAGGTACTCCCAAAGAAAAAGAAGAAGTTTACGGAATATTGATGGACATCAACCCCGCATTGAGCAACAGATACGAGGAGATAAAAAAGTAACTTGCCACTATGTTACGACATCTGGAAATAAGAAATTATGCACTGATAGAACATTTGGAGATAGATTTCAGCAATGGTTTTTCCGTAATGACGGGTGAAACAGGAGCGGGAAAATCTATCATTATGGGAGCTTTGTCGCTTGTACTCGGACAGCGCGCCGATGCCAAATCCATTCAGGAAGGTTACACAAAATGCGTGGTAGAAACAACTTTCGATTTGTCGTTCTACCATTTGGAAGAATTCTTTGAAGAAGCTGATATTGATTTTGAAAAACAGTGCATTATTCGCAGAGAAGTACACGCAAACAGTAAATCGCGGGCTTTTATTAACGACACACCTGTAACTTTACAACAATTAAAATCGCTGACCGAAAAGCTCATTGATATTCATTCGCAACACGAAAGCCTTTTGCTTAGCGAAAGTTCTTTCCAACTCGACATTGTCGATTCAGTAGCCGCCACAAAATCAGAACTTGCACATTATCAGGAAGTTTATAAACAATTTAAAGACACTAAAAAAGCATACGAAGAACTTTCTGCCAAAGCCGAACAATGGAAATCGGAACGCGATTACGACCAGTTTCAATTCAATCAATTGAACGAAGCAGGACTGTCGGAAAATGAGCAAACCGAATTGGAAACGGAGTTGGATTTACTGAACCATACCGAAGAGGTAAAAACCGAACTTTCTGCCATTGTTACTTACCTCGACGGCGACGAAACGGGCATACAACCACAACTGACCAAAGCATTGCAGGCAGTCAATCGCATTGATAAATTTCTGCCTGCCGAAACACACGCACACGACCGAATAGAATCGGCTTTAATCGACCTGAAAGATTTGACCAAAGAATTGTCGGAAAAACTTTACGACACCGATTTTAATCCCGAACGCAAACAGTTCGTAGAAGACAGACTCAATACCATTTATACGTTACAGCAAAAACATCACGTTGCAACCATTACCGAATTATTGGAACTGTATCACAATTTAGAAGAAAAATTGCTGCAAATAGAAGCCTTCGATAACGAATTGGGGGAATTGCAAAAACAGATTGACAAATTGCTGCAACAATTGAATGAAGCAGCCGACCAACTTACGCAAAAACGCAAAAATGTTTTAACATTCATCGAACAAGAACTGATTGACAAACTGACTTCATTGGGAATATCAAATGCCCGCATTTTGGTTGAACTGACACCAACAGAAAACTTTCTTCCTTCTGGCAAAGACCACGTTGATTTTCTATTTGCCGCCAACAAAAATGCGACACCTCAACCCATAGCAAACGTAGCCTCCGGTGGTGAAATGTCGCGACTGATGCTCAGTATCAAATCGTTGCTTATCAACACATCGGGATTGCCTACCATTATCTTTGATGAAATAGACACCGGCGTTTCGGGCGAAATTGCTCACAAAATGGGCGAAATTATGCGTCAAATAAGCAACAACACGCAAGTAATTGCCATTACACATTTACCGCAAATTGCCGCCAAAGGCACCGCCCATTACAAGGTATTCAAGCAAGATAACGAGAAAACTACTCAAACACACATCGTACTGTTGAAACCGCAAGAAAGACTATTGGAAATAGCCGAAATGCTGAGCGGAAAAAATCCGTCACAAGCTGCTATCGACAACGCTGCCGAACTGATTAAAAATTCCAAGCAATAAATCACGTAAAGCCGCAAAT